>NZ_JBXEJO010000004.1:0-175034 GCF_056837965.1 Bradyrhizobium ferriligni | reverse complement strand
ACCTCGGCATCAAGCTCGAGAACGTCACGCTGCAGATGCTCGGTCGCGCCAAGAAGGTGATGATCGACAAGGAGAACACCACGATCGTCAACGGCGCCGGCAAGAAGGCCGACATCGACGCCCGCGTTGCCCAGATCAAGGCGCAGATCGAGGAGACCACCTCGGACTACGACCGTGAGAAGCTGCAGGAGCGTCTCGCCAAGCTCGCAGGCGGCGTCGCGGTGATCCGCGTCGGCGGCGCGACCGAGGTCGAGGTGAAGGAGCGCAAGGATCGCGTTGATGACGCGATGCACGCGACCCGCGCGGCTGTCGAGGAAGGCATCGTCCCGGGCGGCGGCGTCGCCCTGCTCCGTGCCTCCGAGCAGCTCAAGGGCCTGCGCACCAAGAACGACGACCAGAAGACCGGCGTCGAGATCGTGCGCAAGGCGCTGTCGGCTCCCGCTCGCCAGATCGCGATCAACGCCGGTGAAGACGGTTCGGTCATCGTCGGCAAGATCCTGGAGAACAAGGCCTACAACTACGGCTTCGACTCCCAGACCGGCGACTATGCCGACCTCGTCAAGAAGGGCATCATCGACCCGACCAAGGTCGTCCGCACCGCGATCCAGAACGCTGCCTCGGTTGCCGCGCTCTTGATCACCACGGAAGCGATGGTTGCCGAGCTGCCGAAGAAGAACGCCGGCGGCCCCGCGATGCCTCCGGGCGGCGGCATGGGCGGCATGGACTTCTAAGCGACGAAGTCGTCCCGGACGCGGTGCAGCGCAAAGCGGTGCACCGCAGAGCCGGGATCTCGCTCAGCGAAAACGAAATGCAGAACCCCGGCAGCGATGCCGGGGTTTTTGTTTGGGGCGAGCTCGCTTACCGCAGCGCGGCCAGTGCGGATATTTGCACAACCTCACGCTGATGCAGGAGCCTCACGCTGCTCTCAGCATGCACGTTATGCACAACACTCTCCGTAAATATACGTTGGTCTGAGTTGACAATCTCAAAAAAAATTTTGTGCGAGAGTCGCAAACCGAACCGACACTGTCGCCTTCGTCCCGCACAGTAAGCTCGGGACGAGATCGAACTTCACTCTCAAAAATCTGAATCGAGCACGGAGCGTCAGCTCCCGTGACGCGGGCAAGCGTTGCGGAGAATGCTCTCACTTGCAAGGGAGGCTGTGCCGTGGGCGAAAGCGAAGAGGTTCTCTGCCAAGCCGCCTGAAGAAGCGGAATTGAAGTCACATCGAGGATTCGTTCAAGGAGGGACCTGGCCGGTTGGAAGAAGCCCAGTGACGAGAGCGTGCAGCCCCCACTGCCGATGCTCCGTCAAACGCCGCAGGTGCGCGATGCCCCCCTACTACCCCGCGCACCGATCTGGGGCCAATCCAACCGGCCGGACTATTTCTGCAAGGCAAAAGGCAAAAAGCAAAAGGATATATGGGAGGGAGGCGCTCATGGGCATGGTGATGGTCAGATGTCCGCAAACCGGACACGCGATTTCCACCGGAATCAAAACCGATCGCGAGAGCTTTCGACGCAGTACCGTGTTCTTCGCGCGCACGCCCTGTCCGTTTTGCCGCGCGGATCACGCCTGGTTTGCGCGGGACGCCTGGGTCGATGAGCCGAGCATCCGCGTGCGGCGACGCCGCGGCGGCGGTTCGCCGGCCTGACAATGGCCACCCCTATTGACGACCGCGATGGAGGGACACCATGGCGCATGTGCAGATCTCGACGGAAACGTCTGCCTGGCTGCTGCAGGCCAAGGACTTTCTCGATGAGGCACGACGGCTGAAGCCCGGCCCGAAGCGCAATGAGTTGCGCGAGACCGCAAAGGTGCTGCGCGAGATCGCGAAGCACGAAGGGGTATCCTCGCCTGCACGGGAGCTTGATCGGCGGCCGGGAAGCTGATCCGACCAGGAACGCGCTTACACGGCGTCATCAGCCTCGATTTCCGGGATGCGCGGATCGTTGGCCGGCGCCATTCCGCGCGTTCGAACCTTGTCGCCCGAGAAGATCTCCTCGGCCTCGAGACGCATGACGCGATGGCATTCGCACGCCGCGGCCAAGAGCCGCGCCTGGTCGATCTCGATCCGGCCCCGTTGATCCGACCTGATCGCACCGCGCTTGCGCAGGTTGCCCATCAGCAAGGTCACCGTCGTTCGTCGTACGCCGAGGATTTGCGACAGCGCGTGCTGGGTCAGCGGGAGGACGTCGCTGTCGACGCGGTCGCGAAGCTGAAGCAGCCAGCGCGCCATCCGCGCCTCGACCGGGTGGAGCGCATTGCAGGCGGAGCCGAGCTGAAACTGGATCAGCATCGACCTGACGTGCTTCTGGATCGCCTGCCGAATCCCGGGACTGCGGCCGAAAGCGGCATGAAAGCGCGCCGCCGGGATCCGTGAGGCGGTACCAGCCGCACGAACGACGGCGGTAATGCCCGACGGCGAGGCTCCGAGAACCGAAAGACTGCCCACGGCCCCTTCGCATCCGACCACGCCGGTCGCGACCGTCTGCCCATCCGCCATGTCGATCATCAACAGGATCGCGCCGCTGTGAGGAAAGAAGACGTAGTCGATCTCGTCACCGGCGCGCGCCAGGACCGCATCCTGTTCGAGCACGACAGTCTCAAGTTCCGGTTTCAGGAGGTCCAGATCCGCCGGCGACAATGTCGCGAGAAGGCGATTACGAGTTCCACTCGAAATGCTCACCTGCGGGAACGTCAACGGTCGCACAGCTTACTCACTCGAACACAGGATCAAAAACAAATTCCAAACGATTGACCGCAAGGCGGAATTCTCCGCGGCAGCGTCCTTAAAGTTAGATGCAAATGCGCCGCCGGACGCAATAGCAAAATGCGCATCGTCGCACCGTAGAACTTCGGGAACTCAACAGTTCCAGTTTCGCATCGCTCGCGCCGCGCGCGACATCCGAACCTTCTCTTTCACCACCTGCGCAGGCGTGGGGCGGACGCGGTGTGACCGCGCCGCTGCGGCGGCACCCGTCAAGACGCGCGCGAGTGGCGGTCCGGCCACGCCTGCATGAGCAGTTCCTGCGCGTCCTTGATTTCGGGAAGATCGAGCGCCGGATCGAAGCCGGCGAGCACCGGCGCCAACAATTGAGATATCTCCTCTGCCCGGCCGCTGCGGCTGTAAAGACGTGCAAGTCCCAGCGCGCCGCGCAGCTCGAACGTCCTGGTCTGCTGCCTTCGCGCGATCTCGAGGGCGCGATGGAAGGCATTCTCCGCGCCGGAAATGTCAGGGCTGTGACGACGCGACCGCAGCTCTCCCTGCACGCGGTATAGCTCGGCATCAAGCCAGTGCTGCCCGGACTGCTCCGTCGCGTCGATCAACTCATCGATGATGTCGAGCCCGGCATCGACATGCCCGGCCTCGGCATTCGCCACGGCGATCTGCAATCCCCAGAACGGTTCACAGAGATAGCAGTCGTTCTCGTGAAGCAACGTCCAGCCACGCTGCATCTCCGTAAGACCTGCGGCCCGGTCGCCGGCACGCCACTTCTCCAGACCATTGAGATAGGTGCCGGCGGCGACATAGAGCGGCATCGTGTGGTCCTGCGCCAGGCCCAGGGCAAGGATCGTCTCGGTCTGGCGCAACCTGCTGCCGCACAGCCCGTCGAAGACGGCCTTGTGAACCAGCGCATTGGCGCGCGCGAGCGCGCGCTGTCTCCCGGCGACGTTCACCGCCGCGCCCGCAAGCTGCCGGGCCCGATCGATCTCGCCACGCGGCCAAAGCACCAGGGCGAGAAATCTCATGATGACGAACGGCAGGTCGAGTGTCGACGCCTTGAAGGTTGCCGGATCCGGCTCGGTCGCATAGGCCGCGAAGGCCTGCTCGAGATGGATGCCCGCATTCACATACTCGCCCGCGAACCAGGAGGTCACCCCGCTGGCCCAGCGCGCGACGATTGTCGCCACCGGCGACTGCGGATGCCGCTCCGCTGCGCCCATGATCGCCTCCGCCAACTCTCGCATCGGCGCGAGCTCGCCGTGGGTCAAGCAGGCGTTGAAGAGGCCCGACTGGATCGGCGCGAGCTCGATTGGATCATCGATGTCAGAGGCGAACTGCCGGGCGCGCGTCCAGGCGGCGACCGTCTCGGGGGCGCTGTGCCCAAGACTGCCCCGCAGCGCGCGGCCGTAGGCGATTTGCAGATGGAGCCGGCCGATCATCCGATCCGGCTCGTCGGGCAGTTCATCGGCGATGGCGACCGCCTTGCCGAGATGCGCGATCGCCTCGCAATAGGCCGAGCGCTTCAGTGCCTGCTGACCGGCCTTGCGCCACCACGCCAGCGCGGTCTCGCCGAGCCCTGCCTCGGTGAAATGGTAGGCAACGACTTCCGGCTCGATCTCGGCCATCTCGGCAAACTTGTCGCGCAACACATCGCCGATATGCTTGTGAAGCAATTGCCGTCGGCTCTTGAGCAAGCTCTCGTAAGCCGCTTCCTGAACCAACGCGTGCTTGAAGCTGTAGCTTGCATCCGGCGGCACGCCCCGGCGCAGCAGCAGCTCGGCCTCTTCGAGCTGGGCAAGCGCCGCGGCAAGCGTCAGATCATCGCGCCCGGCCACGCTGCGCAGCAGCGCATATGAGAACTCGCGGCCGATCGCTGCACCGATCTGTGCCACCTCCTTGACCGGCGCCAGCCGGTCGAGCCGGGCCATCAGCGAGTCCTGCAGCGTCGCCGGGATCGCCAGCGGCGGCAGCGGATTGTCGAGGCGATAGCGGCCGGCATTCTCGACCAGCAGCCCCGACTCCATGACCATCTTGGTCAGCTCCTCGACGAACAGCGGGACACCGTCCGTCCGCTCGACGATCTGCGTCATCATCTCGCGGGGCAGCAACCGGCCGACGGTCACCTGCTCGATCAGCGCGCGGGTGTCCTGCCGGTCGAGCCGATCGAGCCGCAGCAGGCTGACATTGGCGAGCCCCGCCCATGGCGGCTCGAACTCCGGCCTGAACGTCATGAGCATGAGGATCGGCAGTCCCCTGATCCGGTCGACCGCGAGGTCGAGCAGTTCGAGCGACGTGGCATCGGCCCAATGCACGTCTTCGCAGACGACGAGCACCGGCTGCTGCCGGGCAAGGCCCTCGAGCTGGTCGAGCAGCGCTGCGAATGTCTGCCGCCGCTGCTGCGCCGGGCTGAGGCCGAGCGGCGGATAGCGCTCGCCGGTCGGGATCGACAGCAGCGCTGCGATCAGCGGTGTCACGGTGGGCACGTGCTGCGTGCCGAGCGCCAGCATGGCTTCAAGCTTGTCCAGCTTCTGCTCCGGCGCATCTTCCGACCTGATGCCGGCGGCACGTTCGAGCTGAGCGACAAACGGGTGCAGCGCGCTGTTGGTGTGATAGGGCGAGCATTGATACCGCACGCGGCGGTGTGTCCCGGGCGCCAGGCTGTCGGAGAGCATCGCCACGATGCGCGATTTGCCGATACCCGCTTCGCCCGATATCAGCACCGCCTGGCCCTGGCCCTGCCACGCCAGTTGCTGGCGCGACAGCGCAAATTCGATCTCTGCCTTGCGGCCGACGAAGCCGATCGAGCGCGCGGTGCGCACCGCCTCGAAACGGCTTTCCGATGCCGGCTCGCCTTCGACGGCCCACACCGCGATCGGCTCCGAGATGCCCTTGACCTCGCGGCGGCCGAGGTTGCGCAGCGTGAACAGATTGCCGAGCAGCCGGCGGGTCGAGGCCGCCACGACCACCACGCCCGGCTCCGCCAGGCTCTGCAGCCGCGCCGCGATGTTCGGCGCATCGCCGACCAGCGCCTGCTCCTCCGACGCGCCGCCGGAGACGAGGTCGCCGACCACGACAAGCCCGCTCGCGATCGCGATCCGCACCGCAACGCCCTCTTTCGCGCGGGTCTCGAGCTTGCCGATTGCGGCGATGACGTCGAGGCCGGCGCGCACCGCGCGCTCCGCATCATCCTCGTGGGCACGGGGATAGCCGAAATAAGCGAGGATGCCGTCGCCGATAAATCTGGCAACGGCGCCGTCATATGTCGTGATCACCTGCGCACAGGCTGCGCGATAGGCGCGGATCACCTCCCACATGTCCTCGGGATCGAGACGCGCCGACAAGGCCGTCGAGCCGACCAGGTCGCAGAACATCACGGTGAGGTGGCGGCGCTCGGCATCGTGCGGTGAAACCGGCGCGGCGATCAGTTCGGCTCGATTGAGATCGGCGATCGCACGCAGCATCTTGCGGCGATGGCCGAGCAGGACGCCGAGCCTGTCGAAGTCTTCATCCGTCAATTCTGGAAGAACGCCAAGGTCGATGCCGTTCTCGGCAAAACGCAGCGCGTATTGCCCAAGTCCCAGCTTCTCGAGCCATTCCGCAATCTGCTGCATTGGCTTCACCGACGGGTTGACGGCTGGCCGAATGGACCACGGTGCGCAAACGTTATCGCAATCTGCCCGGGGTGGCACCTCTGTTTTGCGGCGTGGCGCAGGACATGCGAATTGTGCCGCGGCGGTGCCCCGTTACAGCCGTCTGCACGTTAACATTCGTACGGTGCCGGCGGTCCGTCCGGGCGAAAAAATCGAAGGGCCGCCCGTGGGCGGCCCCTCTTCTTACGCGCTCTCGGGCGCCTTGAGGCGGACCAGCTTGGTCAGCAGCGCATCGAGGCCCTGACCCTCGCCGGCATGCAGGTCGATGCGGCCGACCTTCTCGACCAGACGCTCGAGCGACTCCAGCTCCTTGAGCCGCAGCAGCAGAGGGTTCTCCTCCATCAGCCTGGCGGTGTTCAGGAGCGAACGCGTCGCCGCGGTCTCCTCCTGGCGGCGGATCAGGTTGGCCTTCGCCACCCGCTCCGCCTCCACCACCTTGTTGACCAGCTCGCGGATCTCGCCGGGCAGGATCACGTCCTTCACGCCGAGCTCGGTGACCTCGACGCCGCTGTCCGCGACACGATCGCGGACATAGTCGCGAAGCTCCGTATCGAGCGCCGTCTTCGCAGACAGCACCTCGTCCAGCGTGCGGCCGGCCACCGCCTCGCGGATCGCGAACTGCACCAGGCGGTACAGCCACGCATCCACGTCGGGCACCGTGGCCACGACCCGCTCGGGATCGACGATCCGGCGGAACGCGGTCAGCGTCACGCGCAGCGCGATGCGATCCTTGGTCAGCATCTCCTGCGCCGTGATCTCGACCGCCTGGGGACGCAGGTCGAGGCGCTTGACCTCGATCTTGCGGCCCGCGATCCAGAACGCGTGCCGGCCGGGCGCGAGCCGCTCGACCAGCTTGCCCTCGACCGTGAGCAGACCGGCCTCGTGGTTCTCGACCACCGCCTCGGTGATGACGCCGGCCCGGTTGGGCTGGATCATCGCGAGGTGGCGTGCCGTGACCCTGGGATCGCTGGTGACGTCGATGCGCTCGACCTCGACCGACGTCGCGACCTTCCAGTACACGCGCGTCTGCCAGGGCGTCATCAGCTGCACGGGACGGCCGTCGAGGCTGACGATCGCGATCTCGTTCGCGCGGGTCTCGATCGCCTCGAACAGCTCGTCGGCGAGATCAGGGCGCGCGGCCTTGATCACCGCGAAGCGATCCGCGGGGAATTCGGTCCGCACGACGCTGAACAGCTCGGCCTTGAGCTGATGCAGGGGATCGAATAGGCGGTGGCGTCCGGGCACGAGCACCTGCTCGAGCCGGCCGTCGCGCATCAGCAACGCGCGCTCGCCATCCTTCACCGTCAAATTGGTCGTCAGGAAGTGCCAGGTCATGACACGCCTCCATTGTTGCTCCGAGGCCCATGGGCCGAAGAGCGGGTTTCATTTTGCAAAGGACGTGAGGACGCGAACGCGGCTTCCTGTCAGCCAAGCGGGCCGTGGCTTGAGGCTTGCGCGATGACGGGCGCACGCGCGCGTTCGCGCGACTGACGTCGCGCGGCCGAGCGGAGCCACCCGGCATCAGCGCAAGCGGTATCCACCGCGGCGCAAAGCCGGTCTCACAGTGTCGATGTTCGGACGAAATGCCTTGCGGCAGGACGGCCGGACTGCGACTGAAGCGCGCGTCCGGTCCCCTTCAGAGGTATCAGCTTTTCAGGCTGAAACGGAGCGCTTGGAGCGGGAATCGAACCCGCGACCCGATGAGTGTCATTCACCTGCTCTAACCAACTGAGCTATCCTTTGTGAGAGACCGGATTCGAACCGATACCTTCGGGATTCCATCCCGACGCTCGCCCATGAGCTTCATCTCGCGATCTTCATTTCGGCGGAACACGACACCGCAAAGCGGCTCGCGCCAGTCGGGATCTCAACGAGCCCGAACCCGTGGCCGAAGCGAAGGAGCGGGCTAATAGACGAAGCACGTCCGGGTTGCAAGGGGGCTGCGTGTGATTTTTTCTTGACGGGGCGGAGCTGTGACCCAGGCGTCGCAGCACGTCCCGTCATTGCGAGGGCGCGTCACCCCCTCTGCGCGACGTCCTGGAAGCAGGCGCGCAGCCAGTCGATGGTGACGCGCGTTGCCGCGTCGCGCTTGAGATGGTTTTGCACCAGGAGCCAGACGTCGCGTCGCTTCGGCAGCAGCGTGGCGCGCAGACGGCGGTCGGTCAGCAGGTCGGCACAGCTGTGCTCCGGCAACACGCCGACCGCGTGATGGGACTGGATGAGCGTGTGGATGATCCGGACATTGTCGGTCACGCAGCGCGCGCGAAGTCGCTTCGTGCGCAGGAACTGCATTTCCGGAATCCCTCCGAGCTCGTCCGGATAGGCGCACAGCATCGCTTCTCCCGCCGTTGTCGCGGCCGGCTCGAAGAAATACGACCTGACCTCAGCGAGCTTCGAGATCGCAAAGTCGCCCTTGTCGGGCTTGCGCAAGCGGATCGCGAGATCGGCCTCCCAGCGCGAGAATTTTACGTTGTCGCTCGACGTCAGAAACTGCAGCGTCAGGCCCGGATGGGCGCGCAGGAATTCACTTGCGCGCGGCGCCAGCACCTCCTCGGCGATCGCACTGGTGGAGGCGATGCGCAGCCGCCCGACCGGACCAGGCAGGCTTTCGCCGATCCGGCCGATCTCCTCGGCATGCGCGGCCATCGCCTGGATATGCGCGAGCACGATGTCGCACTGCCGGGTCGGCTTGCGGACTCCATCGACGGCCTCGAACAGGCGCAGGCCGAGCGCGCGCTCGATCCGCGCCAGCCTGCGTCCGACCGTCGTCTCGTCGATGCGCAGCCGTGCGCTAGCGCCCGCGTAAGTGCCCTCGTCCCTGACGGCCGCGATGATACGAAGATCGTCCCAGTTCATGGCGGCAGGCTATATCGTGCGGCGGCAGCCTGCAATAACGCAGCCATCGGCTGCAATATCCCTGCATAACAGCAGGCAGAACCCGGGCTATGTTTTCGGCGACACATCCGCTGGAGAAAGACCATGACGTCAGCCAAGACATTGATGCAGCTTGCCGGTATCGACCTCACCCCGCCCCGCCTCGGCGACAGCTGCCTGGTGCTGATCGATATCCAGAACGAATATCTTGCAGGTCCGCTGGCGCTGCCCGACGCCAACCCGGCGATTGCGCGCGCCACCGCCTTGCTGTCGCGCGCGCGGGAAAGCGGCGCTGCGATCATCCACATCGCGCACAAGGGCCAGCCGGGCAGCCTGTTCGACCGCACCGCGGAGCGTGGCGCGATCGTCGCGCCGCTGGCACCGCGGCCGGGCGAAATCGTGATCGAGAAGCAATTGCCGAATGCGTTCGCCGGCACTGACCTCAACGCGCAGCTTGCCGCGACCGGCCGCAAGGAGCTGGTGCTCGCCGGCTTCATGACGCATATGTGCGTGAGCTCGACGGCCCGCGCCGCGCTCGATCTCGGCTTCCGCACCACGATCGACGCCGACAGCTGCGCCACCCGCGACCTGCCCGACGGCGTCGGCGGCACGATTGCCGCAAGGCTCATTCACGACGTCGCGCTCGCCGAACTGTCCGACCGCTTCGCGATCATCGCCCGCGGCAACGCGCTCGCCTGAGGGCCGCTCCCCTCTGTGCGCTACTGAAACGCGACCTCGGCGAAGCTGCGCAGCTTGCGCGAATGCAGGCGTTCGGATTCCTGCTGCTTGAGCCGCTCCAGCGCCCTGAGACCGATCTCAAGGTGCTGGCCGACGCGCTGGCGGTAGAATTCGCTGGCCATGCCGGCGAGCTTGATCTCGCCATGCAGCGGCTTGTCGGAGACGCACAGCAACGTGCCGTAGGGTACGCGGAAGCGATAGCCGTTGGCGGCGATCGCCGCCGATTCCATGTCGAGGGCGACCGCGCGCGACTGCGACATGCGCCGGATCACCTGCGGCCCGCTGATCTCCCAGTTGCGGTTGTCGACGCTGGCGACCGTGCCGGTGCGCATCAGCCGCTTGAGCTCGAACCCGGTGAGCCCGGTCACCTCGCCGACGGCTTCCTCGAGCGCGACCTGCATTTCCGCAAGCGCCGGGATCGGCACCCAGAGCGGCAGCTCGTGATCGAGCACGTGGTCCTCGCGCACATAGCCGTGGGCGAGCACATAATCGCCAAGCCGCTGCGTGTTGCGTAAGCCAGCGCAGTGCCCGATCATCAGCCAGGCATGCGGCCGCAGCACCGCGACGTGGTCGGTGATGTTGCGCGCATTGGACGGACCGATGCCGATATTGATCAGGGTGATGCCGCGATAGCCGGGCCGGACCAGATGAAAGGCCGGCATCTGCGGGACGCGCTCGGACGGGGTCCCGATGGTGCCGCCGCCGAGCCGTGCATTGTGCGTGATCACATTGCCGGGCGCGACGAAGGCCTCGAGACCGGCCTCGCCCGACGCAAGCCGCTGCTGGGAAAGCTGCACGAAGGCATCGACATAGAACTGGTAGTTCGTGAAGATCACGAAATTCTGGAAGTGCTCCGGGTCGGTGCCGGTGTAGTGGTAGAGCCGGCGCAAGGAGTAATCGACCCGCGCGGCGCGGAACAGCGCCAGGGGCTCCGGCGCGCCTGGCGTCAGCTCAAAGGTGCCGTCGGCGATCGCATCGTCCATCGCGGCGAGATCGGGCGTATCGAAGATGTCGCGCAGCGACCGGGTGAACGCCGAACTATCGGCGATGGTCAGCGCCGCCTCGATATTGATGTCGCGGCGGTAGGCGAAATGGATCGGGATCGGCTCGTTCGACTCGCCGATTTCGACCGCCACGCCATGGTTCTTGATCAGGAGCCCGATCTGCTCGGTGAGATAGGTCCGGAAGATATCGGGCCGCGTGATGCTGGTCTCGTGGATGCCGGGCCCCGCGACGAAACCATAGGCAAGCCGCGAGTCGAGCCGCGCATGTGACGAGGTCGTGATGCTGACGAACGGGTAATGCGCCCGCACCCGCGTCGTGAACGGCACGCCGTTGACATAGGCCTCGAAGCGATTGCGCAGGAAGTCAGTGTTGCGCGCGTAGATCTCTTCGAGGCGGGCAACCGCGGCAGCGGCATCGACGAACGCTTCGGTCGCGATCGGCGGCGGGGTTTGGACGGAAGATGCAGGAGACATGTCGCTTCGCGCCAGATCGGTTGTCGAGCTTGGACTCGCTCTGGATCAGCGCAGTATAGCGACTATGGCATCGAGTTCCAGACGTCGATCACGCCGCAGCGGTGGGCCGCTGCCCGCCGGCCATTCTGCCTACTGAATCCGCGCCAGCACCGCGAGACGGCGGATGCCCTTGTTACGGTAGGCGTCGAGGAACGCGTAATAGTCCTTGAACGAGACGCAGCCGTTTGAGTCGCCGTTCGGGCCGAGCATGAAGGTGTGCGCGAGCAGGCCGTCGCGGTTGAAGATCTTGCCCTCGCCGCCGATCGGATTGAGCCGCAGCGCCGGCACGCCGTGGAACAGCGCCTCGCGCGGCTTGAGCTCGTAAATGTGCGGCGGCGTCACGCCGACCATCTTCAGATGCGAGGACCTGGGGTCGTCGAGCCTGGAGCCGAGGCCCGAATGCGCCTCGAGGCGCGTGCCGTCGGGCAGGTACACGGTCTTGGCTGAGATGTCGTAGACCGCGGTCTGACGGTCATAAGGCGGCGAGCCGCCGAGCATCGGGTTCTGGTCCAACGTCGAGGGGATGCTGCCGGTGACATTGGCGTCGGCCGAGGCGAACGACAGCAGCCCGCCGCCCGACTCCCGCTTGCCCCACAGCTTCTCGACCATGGTCTGCCGCTCGTTCGATGCGATCGACATCACCGCGGCCTTGGCGCGCGCGGCCATGTCACGGACGCCGCCGGATTTCGTCGCCTGCTTGGCTTCGTCAGGTTTCGCCTCGGACGCCTTATCGGCACCCTTGGGCTGAACGTCCGCAGCGGGATCGTTGAGCGCCACCTTCAGATTGGCGGCGGCCTGCTTCTTGGCGGCTTCGACCGACTTCGGCGCCGGCAACGGCTTCGATGTCTCGGCGAGCTCGGCGGAGGCGACCGCCCTCGCCGCTTCGGCGAGCTTGGGCGCAGCGGCCTGCTTGATCGGGTCGATCTGCGGTGCGGCGTCAGCCACGACGCTGGACGCGACGCCTTCGGGCGAGGCGGCCGCAAACCGATCGTTAAACATAAGCGACGATGCCGGCGCTTCCGACTTCGCCACCTCGGTCTTCGCGGGAGCCACCGGTGCCGGCGTCAGGGACGCGAACACCTCGTTGAAGGCAGGCGTCGGTCGCGCAGCAACCGCGACGGGCCGCTTCACCACCGGCGCATCGAACGACGCATTGCCGACGGAGGGATAGACGCTCGCAGCAAAGATGTTGGCGTAGACGGTCCAGGCGCAGCCAAGCACCAGCCCCGCCACCGCGGCGCTGCCGAGGAAATGCTGTGGGAGAATTTTTCGGGAGGATTTCTTGCGGCTTGGCGCCCCAAGAACATACGCACTCGCACTCGTACCCATACGCCCGGCGCTCAAAACAGGTCCACCTTTGTCCCTCACTCGACGCGGGGTCGAACGATGTTCGGCTCAACGTCGCGCGGGGGCTCAGACGGCCATTAAGGCGACTTTTAGTTAAATGCGACTTAACCGGATGCGATCCCCTGCAACGCGGGAAGTGCCTGTGGCGTAGGGCTTTTTTAAGATGACATTGGACCGCCAAAGCGGCTTTTCTGTCCCATGATGGGACATTCCGGCATGCCGCTCCAGCGCGGCATGCCGGGGTGAAACCTAGGGAGAATTTCCTTGCCGATCGCCCCGTAATCACGCGGGGATCGAGCAAAAACCATCTCCTCAATAGGCGAGCTTCGGATACCAGTCCTTGCCGCGCCCTTCAGGCGTCGTGTCGAGCAAGGTCCAGAGCGGATCCATGTCCGGCGCGCCGCGCGGGTCCTGGCCGGGGTCCATCGTGCCTGCGCCCATTTCGCCGGCCCAGAAATGACGGATCGTGCCGTTGTGGCGCGTGAAGACATTGTAGCCCGGCAGGTCGCTGTCATCCTTGTTGACATAGTCGCGCGTGTAATCGCCGGATGCATCCGAGTAGATTCTGTGACGTGTCCAGCCGCGCGCCTTCTTCGCCTCGATCAGCCGTGCGATCGGCGAGCGCGCCACGAACACGAACGACACGCGCCGCTCGATATCGGGCAGCTTCTCCTCCCACGTGCCCATGAACGACGTGCACATCGGACACGGCTTCTCACGCTGCGGGCCGTACATGTAGCTGTAGACGATGAGCGTCGGCTTGTCGCCGAACAGATCGGCGAGCGAGGCCGCGCCGGCCTCGCCGGTGAACTCATAGGGCTTGGTCACCTCGCCGCCCGGCGGCAATGCACGGCGCAGCGCGGCGACGCGCTCGATATGCCGGCGCAGCTCGATCTCTTCGACGAGCAATTCCTGGCGGGCGCGACGATACTCGGCGCTCTCATTGGGAAAGCGCCTGACGTTGGTCGTGGCGAGTTCGGCAGCAGGCTTGAGAACGGAACTGGTCATGTTGGAACCTCGCGTGGTTGACGGGCTGTCTGGAAGACGACCCGGACCCGGACGATCCGACACTTAACGGCGAGGATTTTATTGCAGTTCCGGCGGCGGGGAACGGTCGAGGATCTCGCCCTTCGCACCTTCCAGCAGATCGAGCGCGTAGGTCTCGATGGTCAACGGCCCCCGCATGCGCTTGGCCTCGGCCACCGTTTCGACACGGGCGAAATTGTCGCGCAGCGAGGCCGGCATCGCCTGCTCGACCTCGTGCACATAGAGCAGCTTGCCGGACAGCTGTTCAGGGCTCGGCTCCGGCATGTTGACCCAGCGAATGCGCTGGCCCTGCTGGGCGACGCAGGTGCCCTTGGGGAGATAGAAGGCGAGCCAGCCCGTGGTGCCGTAATCCGCCGCCAGCACGCAGCTCGCGCCGGTCCGCACCCGCGCCGCCTCGATCTCGTCCGCAAGTTCCTGCCAGCCGACACCGACGCTGCGCACGGTGGCGTCGCGGCGGTAACCCGAGAGCAAACCGGTGTTGGCCTGCACGATCAGCAGCGCGAACAGCACGACGCCTGTGGGCGCGGCCCAGCGGCGGCAGAAATCGATCGTGCGCTGCTCGCGCGGCGCCCACTGCACCTGGACTGCCGCGACCGCGGCCGCCACGGCAAACGCGGGATAGACCGGCGCGAACCAGTTGGCCTCGACCCGCGCATGCAATGCGTGCCAGGTGAAGTAGACGACGATGGTCCAGAACATCGTGTTGACCAGGACGCGCGCCTCCATCGCGCCGGCGCGACGCCGGTAGAGCGCGTAGAGGCCCATCACACCGAGGATGAAGACCAATGGCGTTGCGAACGCAAACTGGGTCGGGATCAGCTCGGCGATGTAGGTCGGCCGGAAATCCTCGATCCGCGCGCGGCCCATCTGCTTGATGAACGACACCCAGTGATGGTCGGCATTCCAGCGGATGACCGGACTGAACAGGCCGAGCGCGACCAGACCGCCGAGATAGAGCCAGGGCGAGAGCAACCAGCGCCGCAGCTTCGGCACCACCGCAAGCCAGATCAGGATCGCCGGACCAAAGAACAGCGCCGAGTATTTCGACAGCAGCGCCGCGCCGGCGGCGGCGCCGACCGCAAGCCACCAGGCGCCGCGACCGCTCTCCAGTACCTTTGCGAGCGCGTACAGCAGGAGGCTGGCAGCGACCAGCAGCGGCGCATCCGGCGTCACGATCAGCGTGCCGACGGCGGCCATCAGCGTGACATTGAGCAGGATCGTTGCGCTCGCGGCGATGCGCCGGCCGCCGAACAGGATCCCGGCCCCCCGGTAGATCGCCCAGCTCATCGGCAGTGCGAGCAGGATCGACACCAGCCGCACGCCGAACGGCGTATCGCCCGCGATCAGGGTGCCGAGCCGGATCACGATCGCCACCATCGGCGGATGGTCGTAATAGCCGCCGGCGAGCGACTTCGACCACATCCAGTAATAGGCTTCGTCGAAGGTCAGCGGCGTCCATGCGGCGGCGGCCAGCCGCAACACGACCAGCGCGCACACCGCAAGCGCGGTGTTCCGGGCAAGCCGCGCCTCGTTCGCGTTCATGCCGCCGTCATCGCTTGCGCCAGACGAACAGCCCGGACATCGCGTAGTTCCACACCACGCCCATCAGCGCGCCGGCCGCGCCCGCCAGCCACCAGATCGGCTCCTGGTCGTAGACCGAGAACGCGACGCCGACATTGGCGAGCAGGCCGACGCTGCAGACCAGATAGAACAGCAGCAGGCCGCGCAGGATGCCAAAGCCCTTCAGCCGCTGGTCGCGGTAGGTCAGGAAATTGTTGAGGATGAAGTTGCTGGTCATGGCGACGATCGCACCGGTGGCCTGGGCCTCCGGGAATGGCGCCTTGAACAGTTCGAGCGCGATGAACAGCACGGTGAGGTGCACCACCAGGCCGAGCCCGCCGACGGCTGCGAACAGAATGAAGCGCAGCGAGATCAGATCATTGGTCAGCTTCGCCAGCACCAGGCCGAGGAAGTCGAGCGCGACCATCGAGTCGAGCTTGCTCTCGCCATGCTGGCGCGCACCGAAGGTGTAGGGAATCTCGACCGCGCGCAGCTTGCCCTCCGCCGTCGCCACGACGTCGAGCAGGATCTTGAAGCCTTGCGTGGACAGCTGCGGCGCGAGCTGCTCGAAACGGTCGCGGCGGATCATGAAGAAGCCGCTCATGGGGTCGGCGATCTCGACCTTCAGCGTGCGGCGCGCGATCTCGGTGGCGAACGCGCTGGCGCCGGCGCGCTGCTTGTTGAAGCCGTCGGCCTTGTAGCCCTCGATATAGCGGCTGCCGACCACGAGCTCGGCCTCGCCGCTCTGCAGCAGCGCCACCATCTTCGGCAGCTGGGTCTCGTCATGCTGCAGGTCGGCGTCCATCACCGCGGCATAGGGCGCGCTCGAGGCCAGAATGCCCTCGATGCAGGCGCCGGACAGGCCGCGCCGGCCGATGCGGCGGATGCAGCGCACGCGGGAATCCTTCCGCGCCAGCGCGCGCACCACGTCCCAGGTTCCGTCGGGCGAATTGTCGTCGACGAAGATGACTTCCCAGGACACGTCCTTCAGGGTCGCGTCGAGCCGGCGATACAGCACCGTGACATTGTCACGTTCGTTGAAGGTCGGGACGACCACCGAAAGCTGCGGCAAACTTGCCGCCTGCGATGAGGTTTCGGGGCCCGGCTTGATGGCTTCGCTCATGAGGGCCAGCGTATAGCCGCAGCCTCATCCGCTGCCAAGGCAGGCCGACCCAAACGCGCGCTCGGAAAGCGGGAAAACGGGGCAAAAACCGTTCGGAAATGCCAACGACCACGAACAAGGGGCGCGCGTACATCCGGCGCAGCCAATCAATGTCGTGGTCGTCCCAGCGCCGGAGCCCTGAAGCTCAACGTCGCCGTTGAAGGCTAAATAGGAAGGCGCCAGGCGGTCCGCAAGGGGGCCGTCTGCAAGGGGTCGTCTGCACGGGGTTTTGGCGCGCTAGTTGTTGGGGACTTCCCGGATCACCGGGCCGCGCGGCGCCGGGGCCGCCGGCGCGGCCTCGGCGGCAGGAGCCGCCTGCGGCTGCGCGGCGGACCGGGTCGGGTTGCGGAGCTGGCTCGGCGACGGGCCGTAGATGAACGCCGCCGCCAGCGCGACGGCCGCGACCAGTGCGCCCAAGAAGCCTGCCGTCGATTGTGATCTCATGCCGATGATCCCCTCGCCTGCGCGGATTGATATCAAAAATCGGCCGGCCGCAACAGGATTTGGGAACCTATTTGGCCGCGGCTTTGCGCCGGGTGAAGGCGGTCACGATGTCCTTCTGCGCGAGCTCGATCGCGCGGTTGGCGGTCGTCAGATTCGCATCGGCATCCTGTTTCGGAAATTGCAGCGACAGGAAGTCGATCAGCGAGACCCGGAAGTTCTGCCGCTCCGAGGGACAGACATTGGCGATCAGCGAGGTGAATTCCTGGTCGGACATCGCCTTGTTGCTGTCGCGGGGATATTCGCGGGCGAGACAATTCCAGTAGGCGTCGCGGCCGGTGATCGCGAGCTTGTGCGCATCGTCGACCTCATCGGCCATTGCAGCGGACGATATGGCGGCGGAAGACATGATCAAGAGGGTGGCCGCAACCAGCATGCGCATCTGTTGTTCTCCATTTTGGCGCATCGTAGCGAAGAGCGACAGAGACGATAAGCACTGCCGCGCCGATCTGGCAAACTGGCCAATCACGATTATTTTGACTAGTCTTGCTTCCTGTTCCCTCCCTCACGATGAGTGCAGTCGTGGCCAAAGCTCCCACCAAGGCGACCAAGACCAAGACAGACGCAGGCAACATCTATATCGGCATCGGCGGCTGGACCTTCGAGCCGTGGCGCGGGGTGTTCTATCCGGAGAAGCTCGCGCAAGCGAAGGAGCTGTCCTACGCCGCCTCGAAGCTGACCTCGATCGAGATCAACGGCACCTATTACGGCTCGCAGAAGCCGGAGAGCTTTCGCAAATGGGCCAGCGAAGTGCCCGACGGCTTCATCTTCTCGCTGAAGGGACCGCGCTTCGCCACCAACCGCCGCGTGCTCGCCGAGGCCGGCGATTCGGTGAAGCGGTTCTATGATTCGGGCGTGCTGGAGTTGAAGGACCGGCTCGGGCCGGTGCTCTGGCAGTTCGCGCCGACCAAGAAGTTCGACGGCGCCGATTTCGGCAAGTTCCTCGAGCTGCTGCCGCGCAAGCTCGACGGCCGCGCGCTGCGCCACGTCGTCGAGGTGCGCCATGACAGTTTTTGCGTGCCCGAATTCGTCGCCCTCATTCGCGAGCACGAGGTGCCGGTGGTGTTCGCCGAGCACGGCAAATATCCGGCGATCGCCGACGTCGCGAGCGACTTCGTCTATGCCCGGCTGCAGAAGGGCAATGACGAATTGAAGACCTGCTATCCACCGAAGCAGCTCGACGCCTGGGCCAAGCGGTTTCAGGACTGGGCCGGCGGCGGCGAGCCCGACGACCTGCCGAAGGTCGAGAAGACCGCGCCCAAGAAGGCGCCGCGCGACGTGTTCGCCTATGTGATCCACGAGGGCAAGGTCCGCGCGCCGGCGGGCGCGATGGAATTGATCGACCGGGTGAAGTGAGGGAGAACCGATGGCGAAAGCGAAAAGGCTGTTCACCATCGGCTACGAGCAGACGCCGTCGAAAGCGGTGCTCGACGAGCTCCAGCACGCCGGCGTCAAGCTGCTGGTCGACGTCCGCGCGATCGCCTCCTCGCGCCGGCCCGGGTTCTCCAAGACCCAGCTCGCCGCGGGCCTCGACGAGCGCGGCATCGCCTACGTCCACCTGCGCGGCCTCGGCACGCCGAAGAGCGGACGGGAGGCGGCGCGCAGCGGGCAGTATGCGCTGCTGCACAAGATCTATTCGGCGCACCTGAAGACGGCGCAGGCCAAGGAGGAGCTCGACGAGCTGTCGGCACTGGTCAAGCAGTCCGGCCCGGTCTGCATCCTCTGCTACGAGCGCGACCACGAACACTGTCACCGTCGCTGGATCGCCGAGATCATCGAGGAGCGCGACGGCGTCAGGATCGAGAACCTGGTCGCGCCGCAGGTCTAGCCTGCCTCGCCCGGAACGTTCAGCGTTCCCTCCATCATCTTCACGCAGCCGCCGCCGACATGCACCGAATTGATCGCGCCGGCCTGCTTGCGCACCCGCGTCAGCAACAGGCTCGGCCGGCCCATGTCGACACCCTGCCCGATCCGCAGCCGCAATTCGCCGTCGCGCGCGGGATCGATGTCGGCGAGCAGCGCCGCGCACGCCGCGGTCGCGCTGCCGGTCGCGGGATCCTCGGACAGGCCGCTGGCGCCCGGATGGAACATGCGCGCCTGCAGGTCGAGCGGCTGCTCGCTCGCGGGCACGTCGCTTGTGTAGAAATAGACGACGTCGCGGCCGATCTCGGCCAGCGTCCTGGCGAACGCCGCAGCATCCGGCCGGGCGCGCCTCAGCGCCTCGCGCGAGGCGATCTCCACCACCAGGAACGGCAGCCCGACCGAGACGACCTGCGGGGCGTGCCGATCGGTCTTCACATCAGCCGCCGTCAGCGACAGGCACGCGGCAGCCGCGGCCGCGCTCACCTCGTTGGTCCGCTGCAACGCCTGCGGCGCCGTCAGCTCGGCCCCGACCACATTGCCGCCATCGGACAGGATCTCGACCGGCACGAGGCCCGCCTTCTCCTCGAACCTCAAGCGCGCCGGCGCCTTCGCGGCCCGGCTCGCCAGCACGAAGGCGGTGCCGACATTGGGATGGCCGGCGAACGGAATTTCCGAGCGCACCGTGAAGATGCGAACCTGGGCGTCGTTGGCCTTGTCCTGCGGCGGCAGCACGAAGGTCGTCTCGGAATAGTTGAACTCGGTCGCGATCGCCTGCATCTCTTCGGTCGACAGCCCCCCGGCGTCGAGCACCACGGCGAGCGGGTTGCCGCCGAAGGCGCGGTCGGTGAAAACGTCGACGGTGATATAGCGCCGCTGCATCTTGCTTGTCCTTGTGCTCCGGTCACCCGCGACCGATGACGTCATCGTAGCACAGCCCTGGCGATGCCCTTCAGAGCACTCGGTGCAATCGCGGGCAAGTCACATGCAGGCAGCTTCGCACGGTTTGAGGAGACATCGATCACCGCCTCGGATCATGCGCGTGCTGCCGCCTACCCCAACTGCCAGACGTGCACCGGGTGCTCGTAGCCGCGCACCGGAATCTCGCCGCGCGAGACGGCGTCGCTGCAATCGTCGCCGAGCGCCTCGCGCACGGCGGAGGAAATCAAAAACTGCGAGCCGAGCTCCTTGTTGAGCGCCTCGAGCCGCGCGGCAAAATTCACGGTGTCGCCGATCACGGTGTATTCCTTGCGCCGGGGCGAGCCGATATTGCCGGCGACGACCTCGCCGATGTGGATGCCGATGCCGATGCGTAGCGGCCAGCTCGTCGCTGCGTTGGTGCGCTCGTTCGCCGCGAGCATTTCACGCGCGGCGGCGACCGCCTGATGCGCGGCGTCGCCGGTCTCAAACGGCGCACCGAACAGCGCGAGAAAGCCGTCGCCCAAGAACTTGTTCACGATGCCGCCATGGCGATCGAGGATATCGACCAGCACGGCAAAGGCGCCGTCGAGCCTGTCCACCACCTCCTGCGGTGAGCGGGTGCGCGCGCCGGCCGTGAAGCTGCGGAAATCCACGAACATCACGGCGACGCGCCGGATGTCGCTCCCGGTGCCGGCGCCCTCGGTCATCAGACGTTCGACCACCTGCGGCGAGACGTGCTGGCCGAACAGATTGGTGATGCGATCGCGCGCGGTGGCGGCCGCGATGCTGGCCGCGAACTGCCGGCGCAGCTGCATGCCGACCGCGCCGGCCAGCACGCCGCAGATCAGGATGATCGCGCTGCGCGCGGCGTGATAGTAGATGCTGGTCTCGGCCGCGCCGCCGCCCGAGGGATGGAAGAACACCGCCATGTAGAACAACTCGGCCGCCGCGACGAAGCCGGTGAAGGTCGAGAGCCAGAAGTCGAGCCGCAGCGTCGACAGGATGATGAAGACGAAATAGATCAGCGGCGCCACGAAGCCGAGCGCCTCCTGCGGCCCCATGCTGTTGATGTGCAGCGCCAGCACGACGGTCGGCAGCGACGTCTCGACCAGCACGCCGATGTAGCGCCGGATCACCGGCAGGTCGCGCCCCTTGCGCATGTGCCAGCTGATCGCCCCGTGCACCCAGAACTCGAACAGGATCAGCGGAATTGTGACGTAGAAGACGTAGACGGGGCTGAGGTTGCCGTGCCAGACGCGGCTGACCGCGTCGGGCGCGAAGAAATACACCAGCAGACTGATCGCCGCGAGGGTAGCGGCGGTGCCGATCAGCACCTTGATGCGGAGCAGCTCGGTGGTCATCACCTCGCGCATCAGGGCGTGATGGAAGTCCGTCGCGACCGCCGTGCTTGCCTTGTCTGGAAATTCCGTCAATCCCTCACTCCCGTCATTCCAACGCGCGAAGCGAACCCGGAAGCCCGAGATTCTATGGTACGCAATTGCGTACCATAGTTCGCCTCCTCGAGGCGCCCCGGAATGACGCTCAATAACAGCCATACTAGCCTCAATCGAGCGTGCGGCGGAAGCGCGTCACCGCGATCGTCATGGCGAACAGCATCAGGGCGATCAATGCGGCGGTGTCGTATTGCAGGTTCTGCATCGCCGCCCCCTTCAGCATGATGGCCCGGACGATGCGCACGAAATGGGTCAGCGGCAGCCCCTCGCCGATATATTGCGCCCAGACCGGCATGCCCGCGAACGGAAACATGAAGCCGGACAGCAGGATGCTCGGCAGGAAGAACATCATCGAGAGCTGCATCGCCTGCAGCTGGTTCTGCACAATGGTCGAGAAGGTGTAGCCGATCGACAGATTGGTGGTGATGAACAGCGTGGTGAGCAGCGCCAGCAGCGTGAGGCTGCCGAGGACCGGCACGCCGAACAGCAAAATGCCAATGGCGATGATCAGCGTGGCCTGAATGAAGCCGACCAGCACATAGGGGATGATCTTGCCGAACATCACCTCGACCGGCTTGATCGGCATCGACAGCAGGCTCTCCATGGTGCCGCGCTCGATTTCGCGCGTCACCGAGAGCGCGGTGAAGATCAGCATGGTCATGGTCAGGATGGTGCCGACCAGGCCGGGCACGATGTTGAGGCGCGAGTCCGCCGCCGGGTTGTAGCGGGCGTGGGCGCGGATCTCGAACGGCATGTCCGGGGGATCGCCGACGTGCAGATCATGCGCCAGCGCCGATTGCACCAGCGGCCCGAGTGCGCCGAGCGCCGAGCCCGACGCGACCGGGTCGGTGGCATCGGCCGCGACCAGCAGCGCCGGTCTGTCACCGCGCCGCACCGCGCGCTCGAAGCCGCGCGGGATCTCGACGCCGAACAGCACCTTGCCGGATTGCAGCAGCTCGTCGAATTCCTCGACGGTGTGGACCTCGCGGACAAAATGGAAATAGGCGGTGTTCTCCATCGCCTTCAGGATCGAACGGCCGAGATCGCTGTCCTCCTGGGTCAGCACCGCGGTCGGCAGATTGCGCGGCGTGGTGTTGATGGCATAGCCGAACAACGTCAGCTGCATCACCGGCAGCATGATGATCATGGCGAACGAGACGCGGTCGCGGCGAAGCTGGATGAACTCCTTGACCAGCATCGCGTAGCTGCGCCGCCAGAAGCCGAATGCCGGCTCCCTCGCCTCGCTGTTCTGGATCGTTTCCGTTGCGCTCATCGGACCCTATCCCTGAAAGTTGTCTTTGGAGCGCCCCATCAGGTCGATGAAGACGTCTTCGAGCGACGGCTCGCTGGCCTGCCATTGCCACTTCGAATTGTCCCGATAGGGCGCGATCGCGGCCTCGAGCGCCGCCTTGTCGCGGCCGGAGACATGCAGGCTGGTGCCGAACGGCGCCACCATGTCGACGCCGGGCTTGTCCGTGAGCTCGGCCATCAGGCCGTTGAAATCCTCGCCCGTCACCGTCCAGGTCGACAGCGCGGACGCAGCGATCACCTCGTCCACCGTGCCGTGCGCCAAGAGATGGCCGTAGGCGATGTAGGCGATCTCGTGACAGCGCTCGGCCTCGTCCATGTAATGGGTCGAGACCAGCACGGTGAGGCCTTCGGCGGCGAGCGCGTGGATCTCGTTCCAGAAATCGCGCCGTGCTTTCGGATCAACGCCGGCGGTCGGCTCGTCCAGCAACAGCAATTGCGGATTGGGCAACGTACAGGCGCCGAGCGCCAGCCGCTGCTTCCAGCCGCCGGAAAGGTTGGCGGCGAGTTGCTCCTCGCGGCCCTTCAGCCCGATCCGCGCGATCATGTCGGCCGCGGCGCCGCGCGCGTCCGGCATGCCATAGAGCCGCGCCACGAATTCCAGATTCTCGCGCACCGAAAGATCCTGGTAGAGGCTGAAGCGCTGCGTCATGTAGCCGACCTTGCGCTTGATCTTGTCGGCATCGCGCCGGATGTCGTAGCCGAGGCAGGTGCCCTCGCCGCTGTCGGGCGTCAGCAGGCCGCACAGGATGCGGATGGTCGTGGTCTTGCCGCTGCCGTTCGGACCGAGGAAGCCGTAGATCGAGCCGCGCTTGACCTGCATCGACAGGTCATGGACCACCTCGCGGCCGCCAAACGACTTGGTCAGTCCCTTCACATCGATGGCGATGGAGGATGCGTTCGACCGCGCGCTGGTGGAGCCGCCGTTCATCTGCGCTCCGCCACCGGCGTCTTGGGGTTGAGATAGATACTGATCGGCTGACCGACGCGCAGCACATCGGGCCGGCTCGGCCGCGCCTGGATCAGATAGACCAGCTTGTTGCGCTCATCGAGGCTGTAGATGACCGGCGGCGTGTACTCCGCCGTGGTGGCGATGAAGTAGATCTTTGCCGTGAGGTCGGCGGCACAATTGTCGCAGGTCACCCTCACCTCGTCGCCGAGCGCGAGCTTCGGCAGCTCGGCCTCCGGCACGAAGAAGCGCAGCTTCATGTTGCCGGGTGGCATGATCGACAGCACCGGGCGCTGCGCCTGCACCATCTCGCCCTCGCGGAAATAGATCTGCTGGATCGAGCCCGCGATCGGCGCAAAGCCCTTGCGACGGTCGAGCCGGGTCTGCGAGGTATTGACCCGCGCCTCCGCGACGCGCAGCGCCGAGACCGCGGAATCCAGATTGGCCTGGGTGCCGGCGCCGGTACCGCGCAGCGAGGCCGCGCGGTCATAGCTCTGCCGCGCGTTGGCGAGGGTCGCGTTATTCTGGTTGAGATCGGCGCGCTGCAGGTCGTCGTCGACCGAATAAAGCAGATCGCCGGGCTTGACCTCGTCGCCCTCGCGCACGTTGAGCTTGATGACGCGGCCGGATTCATCGGGGCTGACGAAGATCATGTCGGCCTCGACCCAGCCCTGGAAGCCGGGATCGCGCTTCTCCTGGCAACCGGCCAGCGCCGCCGCCAGCGCGGCTGCTGTCACGAGCTTCATCATGCGCGAGACGGTCATGGCTTGCTCCGTTCGCCGAAGATCAGATCGAGATGAACCTTGAACATCGCGAGGGCATCGAGCGGCGCGTGCCGGGCAAACAGGCTCTGCCAGATCACCGCGACGATCGCGGGCGCCACGACGAGCTGGGGAAACTGAGCGAGCTGGCGCTGCCTGATCTCGCCGCGCGTGATCGCGAGCTGGATCAGCGCCTGCATCGCGGCCATCCCCTTCGACACCACCTCGCGGAAATAGAAGTCGGCGATCGCCGGGAAGCGCGGCCCTTCGGAGACGATCAGGCGGATGATGTCGCCGCGTCGGGTGGACACGACCTCGCGGATGAAGGTCTCGGCGAATCTCTCCACCGCATCGCGCACCGGGCCGGTGATGGTCGGCGGCGCGGCCATGCGATTGACCAAGGGCACGACTGCGGTGCGGATCAGCTCCTCGAACATCGATTCCTTGTCCTTGAAGTACAGATAGAGCGTGCCCTTGGCGACGCCCGCCCGCTTGGCGACATCGTCGAGCCGCGTCGCGGCAAAGCCGCGCGCGATGAACTCGTCCATCGCCGCCTCGACGATCGCAGCGCGTCGCTCCGCCGATTTCTCGGCGCGGTTCGCGGCGGGCTTCGGCTCAAGCAGCTTCGCCGAGGCCACCTTCGGGATCCTCGCCGCGGCAGCCCGGATCGTGGTGGTCCGGCGCTTGGCAAGCCGGGAGCGGATCGTTTCTTCGGTGCGCTTTGTCATGACCATAATATGACTGACCAGTCAGTCATTGTCAATGCGTTCAGAGAAAACGTCTGCCGGCCGGAAGCGTTCCTGTCGGCCTTCGCGGCTCACTAAGGGTGCGCCTGGGTTCGCGATCTCGCGGCGCAAATGCCCGAGTTTGCTGCCTATTTCCGTCCCTCGGGAGAACAGATGGCGCAGGGAAAATCGATTGCCGATCGCACCCGCGGGCCCTGTGCAACAAGAAGGCGCTGGGGTGGCACCGCAGGTGTAACCGGAGCAATCCGGCCTTCCCTGCGCTATGCGCTACGGCTCACTTCGTGCTCTCCCCGGCAAGATCGGGGGGATTTTGATACAAGCGATCGGCTGGGGGAAACACCTATGAGCGATTGGTTACACAACCTTTCTGTGCCGTGGATGGCCTTCATCGTCTTCGGCTTCACCTATCTTGTTGCCATACTGATTTTCGCAGGCGTTGCGATCCTGTCGACCAAGGAGCGCGCAACGTCGTTCAAATCGATCTCGCCCGGCATGTTGCCGGTGCTCGGCATCCTTTTCGGCCTGTTTGTCGCGTTCACCGCGGCACAGGTCTGGAGTGACAGCGATCGCGCCACCGCGGCGGTGAGCCGCGAAGCCAGTTCGCTGCGGGCGGTCATCCTGCTCGCCGGCGGCCTGCCGCCGGAGCAGGAGGCGCGCCTGCGCGGCCTCGTTCGCGACTACGTCGAGGAAACGGTCGCCGTGGAATGGCCGATGATGGCGCGCCAGGCTGCATCGCTCAAGGCAGCGCCTCCCGCGCTGACCGCGGCGTTGCGGCTTGTCGTGTCAACGCCCGCGCAAAACCCGGGCCAGCAGACGACGCAGCACGAGATCATCACCAATCTGAATTCGGCACTCGATGCGCGACGACAACGGATCATCGTCAGCCAGACGGAGGTCGACTCGATCAAGTGGTGGTGCCTCTACCTTCAGGCCATCTGCGAGCTATTGGTCATTGCCCTTGTTCACTGCGACAACCGGTTGGGATCCGCCATCGCGATGGGCCTGTTCGCGACCGGCGTGGCAACATCCGTTCTGCTAATTGCCGCGCACGATCGACCATTCACCGGTCAGATATCGATTGCGCCGACGCCGTTGCTGCAAATCATGCCGGACAAGGAGGCGAGCCGATAAGCGCCGGACCGCACTACGCTCGCTGTCCGCTACGTGTGAAACTTCAGGCCGTCGAGAATCTTGTCGACCACCTTGCGCTCGGCGCGAATGGCGAGGCCGACCAGATTGAGCTCGCTGCGCGCGACCGCCTTCACCACCTCGCGGTTGGCGGCGTCATGCGTGGTCTTGAACATGTCCTCGGTGTAAAGCGCCGGCTGCACGTTGCGCGCCAGCGCGCGCTCCAGCGCCCGCGACAGCGCGGGCCCGTCGGCGCCGTAGATCAGGATCGGCTGGCCGATCAGGGAGAGATATCTGGTCCCCGAGCCGTCCTCGTAATTCTCGCCGATGCATTCGGGAAAGGAAGCGGCGATGCCGCCGGCAAGAAACGACGCCACGTTGAGCTTCTGCCAGACTTCCAGGTCGGTGCGGATCACGACCGCGATCTTGGTGTCGAACTGCATGGCGATAAATCTATCCGCAGGTTGACGACAAACGCCAGTTCTGACCGCGCATCCCTCATCTGCCCGTCAGGCGCTGACGTTAGTTTCTTAAGCAACCCACGGGCGGCCCCTGCCCGCTGAAGGGCGACGTCGCGGCTGGCGAAGCTGATATCGCTGCGGCGAAGAAGCTCACCCCACACGTCGACCGCTAGCCGTGCGGCGCCGCAAAGACCTAAGGCCCGTGCCGGGACGGAAAGCGATAGTCAGGTCCTGCGCCGCGTAGTAGGCTTCGGGCGTTCGATTACCATCAGCATATTTCAGGGCATTGCATCATGATCAGCAACGCCGATGTTGTTGTTATTGGTTCGGGCGGATTGGGCGCGGCCACAGCCTACTACTTGAGCAAGCGTGGAGGTCTCAGCGTCGCCCTTGTCGACAAGCATGAGATCGGATCGCAAACCTCGCCCCGCGCGGCAGGCATGGTGAGTTGCGCGCGCAAGAGCGACCTGATGATCGGCCTCATCAAGGACGCATGTCGCAAGATCGAGACGTTCACGGAAGAAACCGGCCAGCCGCTCGACTGGGTGCATTCGGGCAGCCTGAAGGTTGCGCGCCGGCCGCAGGACGCCGAAGTGATCGAGGACGACTTCGAGCGCGGACGCCGCACCGGCCTCGATGTCGAGCTGATCTCTCCGGAAGAGGCGAGCGGTCTCAATCCGTTCTTGCAGCCGGCGGGTGTCGTCGCAGCGATGCGGATCGGCGACGACCGGTATTTCGACCCGGCGCAGGTTGCCGTCGGATTCGCCAAAGCCGCCGCGGCCAACAGTGCAACCTTGCTGCCGAAGACCGACGTGCGCGCCGTCAACATCGTCGGCGGCACCGTGATCGGCGTGACCACGGCGAACGGCGTCATAGAGTGTCCGGTTGTCGTCGATGCGGCCGGCGCGTGGACCCGGCAGGTCGCGGAGGCGAGCGGGATTCGCGTGCCGCTGGTGCCGACCCGGCAGCAATTGATCGTCACCGAGCCTTTGGATGGCGCGCGTGCCGACTTGCCGATGATCCGCATCATGGATGCCGCGGTGTATGCCCGCCCGTGTCAGGGCGGCTTCCTGTGGGGTGTCTACGAGGAAACGCCGCGCTTCTTCGATATGCAATCGCTTGGGGCCGGCTTCGACGTCAAGGACATGCCGCTCGACATCGGCGTGCTTCATGCAGCCGCCGATGAGGTCAAGGACCAGCTCCCGTTCCTGCAAACCGCCAAGGTGCGGGAGTTTCGCGGCGGCATTCCGACGATGACCGCCGACGGCCATCATATTCTTGGCCCGGCCGCCGGCATGACCGGCTTCTATTTTGCGAGCGGATGCAACGTCGCCGGTCTGTCGATCTCGCCGACCGTCGGCGAGGCGCTCGCGGCCTGGATCGTAGACGGCGAGCCGCCCGTCGATCTATCGCCGATGTCGGTCATGCGTTTCAAAGACCAATCGTGGTCTGAAGACCAGTTGGAGCGCGACGCCGCCTGGCAGTACCGACACTTCTACGGCGCCGTCTGAGCGCGGCTCGGACTGAGGGCTATCAGCGCGCCTTGCCAGCCAGGCGGATCTTGCGGATCGGCGGCCGCCCTACCCCTTGGCGTCGCAGGCCCAGGCGCGGATCACGCATTCCTTGCCGCCATAGTCGTAGCACTTCTTGGTCGCGGCATTGAGCGAGCTCGAAATCTTCGGCGCCACGGCATAGCCATGGGCGCCGCAGGGATTTTTCATGTCGATCGAGAGCGCGGCGCAGGCCCGCTTCATGGTCACGGTGGTGCAATCGCCTTTGCACTGCTTCAGCGCCGCGGCGCGCGCCGCGCCTTCCGCCGGATAGTCGTAGGCCTGGCCGTAGGCTCCGCACTTGCCGACCGCGAACGCGCCGGCCGCGCGCGCCTTGGGCACGAAGGTTTCCACCGAGAAACGCGTGGCGCCGAGCAGCAACGTTAGAACAAGAATCGTCAGCGCGCGACGCTGCGCGGCGGCGGTCGAAATGATCAAGCGGAAATCCCCCAAAGTCCGGCGCGGACTCTACGCAGGGGTCGTTTCCAGATGGTGAATGACGGGTTGAGGGCGACGCTGCTCCATCCACTCGTCGTCCCGGCGAAAGCCGGGACCCATAACCACTGATGGTGATGATTGCGCGAGGCTCTGGCCACTGTCCCACCAACAACAACGATTGGTGGTAATGGGTCCCGGCCTTCGCCGGGACGACGCGGATAGTGTTTAACTCCGCCTTGCCGCTTCCAGCGCCTGCGGCGTGTCGATGTCGAGGAAGGCGCTGTTGCCTTCGACCGGGACCTCGGCGACCACCTCGGCATGCTTGGTGATCAAGTGACGCGCGCCGATGTCGCCGTCGAGCGTCATCAGCTCCTTGAAGAAGCGCCTTGACCACAGCACCGGATTGCCGCGGCGGCCCTCGCTGACCGGGACCGCGATCAGATGGCCGCGGTCGGGCGCGAAGGTCTCGATCAAACGGTCGATCAGCTTCGCATCGATCAGCGGCATGTCGCCGAGGCAAACGATCGCGCCATCGACGCTGTCGGACACCGCCGCAATGCCCGCCTTGACCGAGCTGGCGAGGCCGCCGGCAAAATCCGGGTTGCGGACGAACTTGACCTTGAGGCCATCGAGCGCCTGCTCGACCAGGTCGGCTTGATGCCCGGTGACGACGATCACCTCGGAAGCCTTCGACGCCAGCGCCTGCTCGGCGACGATGCGCGCGAGCTTCTTGCCGTCGAGCTCGGCGAGCAGCTTGTTCGGACCGCCCATCCGGGTCGAGCGGCCGGCGGCAAGCACGATTGCGGCGACGTTGCGGTTGCCTTCGGTGTCCGGCACGGTGCGCGGCTGCGGCCGGGTCACAATCTCCATCAGGAGACCACCGACTCCCATGCCGGTGAGATCCGACCGCTTCACCTTGATGCCGGCGAGCAGCCGCATCAAGACCCAGTCAAAGCCGTTCTCGACCGGTGAGCGCGCGCAGCCCGGCGCGCCCAAGACCGGCACGCCGCTCGCGCTGCCGATCAGCAGCAGATTGCCCGGATCGACCGGCATGCCGAAATGCTCGACCGCGCCGCCGATCTCGGTGATCGCAGCGGGAATGACATCGCGGCGGTCGGCGATCGCGGACGCGCCGAACACGATGACGAGCTCGGCGCCCAGCTCCAGCAATTCCTTGATCGAGGCTGCGAGCACCGTCTCGTCATGCGGTACGCGGCGCTCGGCGATGATGGTGGCGCCGGCCGGCGCGAGGCGTTCGGCGGTGACGCGCAGCGTCTTGTCGATCACCTTCGGCGCAAGACCCGGCAGCAGCGTCGAGACCACGCCGACCTTCCGGATCACGTAGGGCGCGATCCGCAGCGTATCCTTGCCGGCGACCGCGACGGCGGCATCGCGTAAGCGCCCCTCGACGCCGAACGGGATCAGCTTGACGGTCGCGATCATCTCGCCTTCGACCACCGGCTTGAACGCGGCGAGGGTCGCGAAGGTGATGGCCTCGTCGACGTCGTTGATGCGGTCGACCGCGGCGCGATCGATCACCAGCACGCCGGGGCGCGCCGCGAACAGATTGGCGCGGCCGGTGAAGGCGCGCTCGACATTGACGCCCTCGCCCGCCACCGCCTGCGCGATGCTGGCGGCCGCGGCGTCCTCGGAAACGTCGCCCTCGTCGAGCCGCACCACGACGATCTCGTCGACGCCGGCCTTGGTCAGCGCCTCGACCTCGGCGGGGCCGATCGTGGTGCCCTTCTTGAGCACCAGCGCACCCTGGCGGAGGGTATGAACGGTGACGCCGCCAATCGCGTCGGCCGGACTGGCGGGACCGAATTTCATGCCGCTTCTTCTTTCTGTTTGGGAGGCAGGCGCAGCTGCGCGGTGATCTCGGCCATGATCGCGACCGCGATCTCCGACGGCGACACCGCGCCGATATCGAGGCCGATCGGCGCGTGGATGCGCGCGATGTCGCTGTCCCTGGCGCCCTGCGCACGCAGCCGCTCGGCACGCTTGGCGTGGGTCTTCCGCGAGCCGAGCGCGCCGATATAGAAGCAGTCCCGGTCGAACGCATGCAGCAGCGCCGGATCGTCGATCTTCGGATCATGCGTCACCGCGACGAACGCCGTGTAGTGATCGACGTTGAGCGGCGGCAGCGCGACGTCGGGCCATTCGGCGACCAGCGGCACATCGGGGAAACGCTCCGGGCTCGCAAACGCGGTGCGCGGATCGACCACCGTGACGTCATAGTCGAGCGAGCGCGCCAGCGGCGCAAGGGCCTGGCTGATATGGACCGCGCCGATGATCACGAGCTTTGCGATCGGCGCGTAGACGTTGAGGAACAACTTCTTGGTGCCGACCTCGACATTGCCGCTCTTGCCCATCCGCAGCTGCTTTGCGAGCTCGGCGCGCAGCGGATCGGCGGCGATGTCCGCGGCCTTGACCAGGCGCTGCTCGCCATTGGCGGTGTCGGTGACGATGATCACCGGGCGGCGCGCGGCGCGCTCGGCGTTCAGCTCTTTCAGGATCTCGAGTTTCACGGCTAACCGACCTTCTCGACGAACACGCGGATGGTGCCGCCGCAGGACAGGCCGACATTCCAGGCCGTCTCGTCGGCGACGCCGAATTCGAGCATTTTTGGCTGGCCGCTCGCGATGACGTCGAGCGCTTCCGTCACGACCGCGCCCTCGACGCAGCCGCCGGAGACCGAGCCGAGGAAGGTGCCGTCGTCATTGATGACGAGGCTCGAGCCGGCCGGGCGCGGCGCCGAGCCCCAGGTCTCGACCACGGTGGCAAGCGCCACGCCATGGCCCTCTTTCTGCCAGGTCTCGGCGGCCTGCAGGATGTCTTCGTCGCGGTTCAGCATGGCGGCCTCCTGTGAAATCGGATGCTTCTTAGGCTACAGAGCGGATCAGGCTGCGGTGGTGCGCCGGCGGCGGGGATGACAGCGCCCCGATCAAGCCCTTGATGGACGTCAAGTTATGCACCGGGCGAAATTCGTCAACGTGGGGCAACATCATTTTGATGCCCTGCGCCTTGGCCTCGAAGCCGGAGTAGCGCAGCAGCGGATTGAGCCAGATCAGGCGGCGGCAGGAACGGTGCAATCGGTCCATCTCGAAGGCCAGTTTGGCATCAGCCTCCCGTTCTAGTCCATCGGATATAAGGAGGACGATGGCGCCCTGCCCCAGCACCCGGCGGGCCCAGTGCTGGTTGAAGCTGTGCAGCGAGGTCGCGATCCGCGTCCCGCCGGCCCAGTCCTCGACCGAGGACGAGCAGCTCGCCAGCGCCTCGTCGGGGTCACGGGCCCGTAACGCCCGCGTCACATTGGTCAGGCGGGTGCCGAACAGGAACACCGAGACCCGCTTGCGGGCGTCGGTGATGGCATGCAGGAAATGCAGGAACAGGCGGGTGTACTCGCTCATCGAGCCCGAGATATCGAGCAGCGCCACGATCGGCGCCGGCTTCTCGATCCGGCCGAGCTTTCTGATATCGATGATCTCGCCGCCGGTGCGCAGCGAGTTGCGCACGGTGCGGCGCATGTCGAGCCGCAAGCCGCGCGCGTCCGGCTGGTAGCGGCGGGTCACGAGCTCGGCCTGCGGCAGCCGCATCTTGGCGATCTCGCGCGTCACCTCGGCGATCTCCGCCGCGGTCATCTGCGCGAAATCCTTCTTCTGCAGCACCTCCTTGTCGGAGACCGAGAGCTTGAGCTCCTGCTCCTGGGCCTGCGGCCGCTCCTCGCTCTTCGCCGGCTGCGCCATCGCCTCCTGGACCCGGCGCGAGGCCGGCGGCGGCTTCTTCCTGGCGTGGTCGGGCAGCGGGACGGAATCCAGCATGCTCTTCCACTCCTCGGCGGCGCGGAAGAACAGCATAAAGGCCTGGCGGAAGATCAGCGCATGCTCATGGCGCTTGACGAAGATCGCTTCCAGCGTGGCGTAGAAGTCACCGCGATGCCCGACCTCGATCAGCTGCAGCGCGTCGAGCGCGTCGATCACCGAGCCCGGCCCGACCGGCAGCCCGGCCGCCCGCAGCGCGCGGGCAAAGCCGATCAAGTTGTCGGCCATGTGGCCGGTCGGAGGCGCGAGGTGGTTGATCGCCATCGTGATCCATTTCCCGTCGTTCCGGGGCGCGAGCGAACCCGGAACCTCGAGATTCCGGGTTCGATGCTGACGCATCGCCCCGGAATGACGGACGTTGTTATGACGCGCGACTTACGTCTCGCTCGTCGCTTCCTTCAATGTCTTCTGCAGCGCATCGCCCTGCATGCGCGCGATGTCGTCCTGATACTTCAAGAGCGCGCCCAGGGTGTCGCCGACGACCTGCGGGGTCAGCGAGCGGGCGTCGAGCTCGGACAGCGCGGTGGCCCAGTCGATGGTCTCGGCAACGCCCGGCGACTTGTAGAAATCCTGGTTGCGCAGCGCCTGCACGAAGCGGACGACCTGCTGCGACAGCTTTGCGGAAATGTTCGGCACCCGCGACTTGACGATCGCGAGTTCGCGCTCGGCGGAGGGATAATCCACCCAGTGATAGAGGCAGCGCCGCTTCAGCGCGTCATGAATCTCGCGCGTGCGGTTCGAGGTGATGATCACGATCGGCGGCGCCGGCGCCTTCACGGTGCCGAGCTCGGGGATCGTGACCTGGAAGTCGCTGAGGATTTCCAGCAGATACGCCTCGAACGCCTCGTCGGCGCGGTCGAGCTCGTCGATCAAGAGCACCGGCGGCCCCGCGACGTCGGGCTCGAGCGCCTGCAGCAGCGGCCTCTTGATCAGGAAGCGCTCAGCGAAAATGTCGCTGGCGAGCTGGTCGCGATCGGTATCGCCGGAAGCCTCCGCAAGGCGGATCGCGATCATCTGCGCCGCACTGCTCCACTCGTAGACGGCGGAGGCGACGTCGAGGCCTTCATAGCATTGCAGGCGGATCAGCTTGCGCCCGAGCGCCGCCGACAACACTTTTGCGATCTCGGTCTTGCCGACGCCGGCTTCGCCTTCGAGGAACAGCGGCCGGCCCATCCGCAGCGCGAGATAGGTCACGGTTGCGAGCGACCGCTCGGCGAGATAGCCGCGCGAGGTCAAGAAATCCTCGAGCGCATCGACGGAAGTGGGTAACGCCGATGCACTCATGGAACAGCCAGTCTTCGAACGAGAGTGAGCAAGGTCACGCCTTGGTACTTAGTCCTTGGCGTTCGCGGTTTCCACCGCCCTGCGCGTCAAAACGCCGATCAGATGCGCGCGGTATTCCGCACTGCCGTGCAGGTCGCTGTTCAGCCCGTCGGCCGAAACCGCGATGCCGTCGAGCACCTTGTGCGAGAAGCGCTTCTTAAGAGCGTCCTCGAACGCGGTGACGCGGAAGACGCCGTCGGAGCCCGCACCGGTGACCGCGACGCGCACGTCGGACGGACGCTTGGCCACGAACACGCCGACCAATGCATAACGCGAGGCCTGGTTGCGGAACTTGACGTAGGCCGCCTTCTTGGGCAGCGGGAACATCACCTTGGTGATGATTTCGTCGGCTTCCAGCGCGGTCGAGAACAGGCCCTGGAAATACTCCTCGGCCTTGAGGCGGCGCTTGTTGGTGACGATGGTCGCGCCCAGCGCCAGCACCGCGGCCGGATAGTCGGCGGTCGGGTCGTTGTTGGCGAGCGAGCCGCCGATGGTGCCGCGGTGGCGCACGGCGGGATCGCCGATCAGGCCGGCAAGCTCGGCAAGCGCCGGGATCGCCTCGCCGACGATCGCGGAGTTCGCGACTTCGGCGTGCTTGGCGGTGGCGCCGATCACCAGCGAGCGGCCCTTCATCTCGATCGTGTCGAGACCTTCGATATGGGAGAGGTCGACCAGATGCGGCGGGCTGGCGAGCCGCTGCTTCATGACCGGCACCAGCGTGTGACCGCCGGCAATCAGCTTGGCGTCCTCGTTCTTCACCAGGAGGTTGGCGGCCTGCCGCACGGTGCCGGGACGGTGATATTTGAATTCGTACATTGGAATGTCCTGATCGCGGTCGCGATATTTACTGGGGCATGATCTTTTCGGAAAACCGCTTCACACTTTTCCGGATCATGCCCTAAGCGAGGTCCGATTTGGCCATCGCCTTGGCGCCGGCGGCGATCGAAGCGACGATGTTCTGGTAGCCGGTGCAGCGGCACAGATTGCCTTCCAGCTCCTCGCGGATCACCTCGTCGGAGAGCTCGTGGCCCTTGCGATGGACCAGGTCGACCGCGGTCATGATCATGCCCGGCGTGCAGAAGCCGCACTGCAGGCCGTGATGCTCGCGGAAGGCCTCCTGCATCGGATGCAGCGGCGCGCCATCGGCCGCCAGCCCCTCGATGGTCTTGACCTCATGACCGTCGGCCATCACCGCAAGCGTCGTGCAGGACTTCACCGCCTTGCCGTCCAGATGCACGACGCAGGCGCCGCACTGCGAGGTGTCGCAGCCGACATGGGTGCCGGTCAGCCGCAGGTTTTCGCGCAGAAACTGGACCAGAAGGGTACGGGGGTCGACATTCGCGTTCACGGGGTTGCCGTTCACGATCATTGAAATCTTGGCCATCAGCACTCTCTTATCTGCGCCACCGCATATCGGCGAAGCAGGCGGTTTTAAATCATTCCAGACGGCATAATATGGGCGCGCCCCGCGATGGGCAACCTTTGGAGCCACCCGTCCAGGACATAACGGCAAGACATGGCCGGACCTGAATAATCCAGCCGAAAGGCGGGGCTAACCCTGCACCGCCTTGGCGAAATTTGCAAAGAATTCATCGGCCAGCTTCTTGGCGGCGCCGTTGATCAGGCGCTGGCCGAGCTGGGCGAGCTTGCCGCCGATCTGCGCCTCCACATTGTAGCTCAGAAGCGTGCCGCCATCCTTGTCGGCAAGGCCAACGGTGGCGCCGCCCTTGGCGAAGCCGGCCACCCCGCCCTCGCCTTCGCCTGAGATCTTGTAGCCGTTCGGCGGGTCGAGATCGCTCAATGTGACCTTGCCCTTGAAGCGGGCGGAGACCGGGCCGACCTTCATCTTGGCGGTGGCGCGGAAGCCGCCCTCGTCGGTCTTCTCCAGCTCTTCGCAGCCGGGAATGCAGGCCTTCAACACTTCGGGATCGTTGAGCTTGTCCCACACAGCCTGGCGCGGCGCTGCAAGCTGGACTTCGCCGGTCATTGTCATGGCCATGGGGGATCTCCTCGATCGCTAGAACCTTTTCCCCCAAGTAAAGCAGCCGGGGCGCAAAGGAAAGGGCACCTTCGGAGGATGAGCGATGCATATTCGCAACCGCAGCAAGCCAAGCCCATTGTTCACGAAATCGCGCAATCCGCGTCGTTGAAAATGCAGGCAGCCCCGGGGCATTGGCAGGGACGCGCGGGAATGGTTAGGTCGCCGGCCATGAGCACAGCCCTCTCTCCCCTGCTCGCGCCGATGCTGTCGAGCGCCGCGATGCGCGCGGTGTGCGACGACGCCGCCACGCTGCAGAACATGCTGGATTTCGAGGCCGCGCTGGCCCGCGCCGAGGCGGCCTGCGGCGTGATTCCCGCAGCTGGCGCAGGACCGATCGGCGCCGCCTGCAAGGCCGAATCATTCGACCTGGCCGCGCTGGCCGACGCCGCGATGCGGTCCGGCAATCTGGCGATCCCGCTGGTGAAGGCCCTGACCGCCAGTGTCGCCAAGGCCGACGCCGGGGCGGCGCGCTACGTGCATTGGGGCGCGACCAGCCAGGACGTCATCGACACCGCGACGATGCTGTCGCTGCGCGCGGGGATCGACGCGCTGCTGGCCGACCTCGACCGCGCCGTTGCCGGCTTCGCCAAGCTTGCGCGCGCCCATCGCGACACCGCCGTGGTGGCGCGGACCTGGCTGCAGCACGCCCTGCCGATGCCGTTCGGCCTCAAGCTCGCCGAATATGCCGCGGCGCTGCATCGCTCCCGCAAGCGCTTGCTGCGCCTGCGCCGCCAGACGCTGGCGCTGCAATTCGGCGGCGCCGCCGGAACGCTCGCCGCGCTTGGGGACAAGGGCCTGGCGGTCGCCGCCGCCCTTGCGCAAGAGCTCGATCTGCCGCTGCCGGATGCACCCTGGCATACCCATCGCGACCGCATCGCCGAGGCCGCGTCGGTGTTCGCGATCCTCGCCGGCAGCTGCGGCAAGATCGCGCGCGACGTGTCGCTGATGATGCAGACCGATGTCGGCGAGGCGTTCGAGCCGGCGGGCGCCGGTCGTGGCGGCTCCTCCACCATGCCGCACAAGCGCAATCCGGTCGCTGCCGCGAGCGCGCTGGGGGCTGCGACCATGGCGCCGAACCTCGCCGCCACGATCTTCGCCGCGCAGGTGCAGGACCATGAGCGCAGCGCCGGCCCGTGGCACGCGGAATGGCCGACCTTGCCGGCCCTGATGCTGGTGACCTCGGGCGCGCTCGCCGCCATCGTCGATCTCGCCGAAGGGCTCGAGGTCGATGCGGCGCGGATGCGCAGCAATCTCGATGCGACGCAGGGGTTGATCATGGCGGAAGCCATCACCTTTGCGCTCGCCGAAAAGATCGGCAAGAGCGACGCCCATCATCTGATCGAGGCCGCCAGCAAGCGCGCGGTCGCGGAGGACAAGCATCTGCGCGAGGTGCTGTCGGCGGACGCCAAGATCACCGCACATCTCGACGCGAAACGAATCGCGGAGCTGTTCGAGCCGATGACCTATCAGGGCGCCTCGCAGGCGCTGATCGACCGCCTGCTGGCTTCACTGGATGACAAATAGCGACGATGTCATTGCCGGACAAAAGCGCGAAGCGCGTCTTCGCGCAGATGACCCGGCAAGCGCATAACGAGAGGGACAAGACGATGCCGATGATCAACGCCGACGGGTGCCTGCTCAACGTCCAGGTGGATGGCCGCGACGGCGGACCGACCTTGATGCTGTCGAACTCGCTCGGCTGCACCTTGCAGATGTGGGAGCCGCAGATGCGGGCATTGACGCAGCTGTTCCGCGTCATCCGCTACGACCGCCGGGGTCACGGCAAGTCCGGCGTGCCGGCGGGCCCTTACTCCATGGAGCGGTTCGGCCGCGACGTGCTGGCGATCCTCGACGACCTCAACATCGAGAAAGTGCATTGGTGCGGGCTGTCGATGGGCGGCATGGTCGGACAGTGGCTGGGAGCGAATGCCCCGGAAAGATTCGGCAAGATCATCCTCGCCAACACCGCCTGCTACTATCCCGATCCGACCAACTGGCTGAATCGCATCAAGGCGGTGAAGGAAGGCGGCATCGCCGCCGTCGCCGACACCGTGATCGCGGGCTGGCTGACCGCCGATTTCCGCGAGCGCGAGCCGGAGACCGCGGCGCGCATGAAGGCGATGCTGGTTGCCTCGCCGGTCGAAGGCTATCTCGCCTGCTGCGAGGCGCTGTCGACACTCGACCAGCGCGCGCTGCTGCCCAGGATCAAGAGCCCGACCCTGGTGATCGCGGGCAAGCAGGACATGGCAACGCCGGTGTCGGCGGGCGAAATGATCCGCAGCGGCATTCCCGGCGCCAGCATGACGCTGCTCGATGCCGCGCATATTTCCAATGTCGAGCAGTCGCACGCCTTCACCGAAGCCGTGGTCGGCTTCCTGACGCAACGGTAGCAACGAAAAGCGTTGTTGCAACGCAGGGACTGCGTAGCCCGGATGCAGCGAAGCGAAATCCGGGACAAGTCTTCGGCCGATGCTGCCCCCCCGGATTGCGCCGCGCTCCATCCGGGCTACGATTTTCATGAGGAGACATCCATGGACGACAATCAGCGCCGCGACGACGGCATGACGCAGCGCCGCAAGGTGCTCGGCAATGAATGGGTCGACAAGTCGATCAAGAACCGCAACGCGTTCAACACCGACTTCCAGGACCTGATCACGCGCTATGCGTGGGGCGACATCTGGACCCGGCCGCATTTCGATCACCGCACCCGCCGCGTACTTGTGATCGGCACCATGGTCGCACTCGGCCAGTGGGACGAATTCCGCCTGCATGTGCGCGCGGCGCTCGCCGAAGGCGGCTTCACGCCCGAGGACATCAAGGAGATCCTGCTGCAACAGGCGATCTATTGCGGCGTGCCTGCGGCCAATCACGCCGTCAAGGAAGCCGGCGCAATCATTGCCGAGCTAGGGTTGCTGAAGGGATAGCTCGCTCGCAGGCGCGCCCGCCTCGACGACAGGCGCCTCGACGGCCCGCTTCGGCGCGGTCTCGAACAACATCACGATCGCGGTCCCGAGCAGCATCAGGAGCTCGGCCGCATGCATGCGTAGCGCTTCGATCTCGCCGACCTTGGAAGCGATCATCATGCTGGCGAAGCTCAGCACGCTGCCGAGGCAGAGCGCCACCGCCAGCGCCTCGTCGGCGCCGCTGCTGCTCTTGCGCAGCGGCGAGAACGCGGTCATCGCGAGGAAGACCGAGAAGAACGCCACCACGGTGATCCGCGCCAGCGCGAGCAGCCACGCGAGCCGCACCGTCGCCATCTTGCCGAGGTGCAGATAGTCGCTGGCATAGAACGCGATCGACACGCTCGGCCGCTCATAGAGGCCGTGGATCGGCGACACCATGATGCTGAAGGCGATGATGGTCCAGACCGGAATGAAATAGGCCGCAAGCAGCGCGCCATTGAAGGAGCTGATCCGCCAGTTGTTCGACATTGCCGCTTCCCGTGCTTCCCGCGCCTTATCCGATCGGCGACGATTCAGGGCGCGAGCTAACGCCGATCAATTGCCGGCAGCAATTTAAACCCTTTGTTAAGGTTAAGCGCGATGCGATGGTTCCGGATCGATGCGATCGGGGCCCGGCCGGGATCTGCGCGAGATCGGCGCCGGCCGGGGATAAAGGGGGTAAAATGACCGAAAGAACGCGCGTTTTCGTCGCAACGCCCTGCTACGGCGGCGATCTGAAGATGGCCTATGTGTTGTCCGCCCTGAAGCTTCAGGCTGCGGCCACGGCCCGGGGCATCGACATCCAGTTCCATCTGATCGGAAACGAATCGCTGATCGTGCGCGCCCGGAACGAACTGGCCCACCAATTCCTTGCATCCGGCGCCAGCCATCTCCTGTTCATCGATGCCGATATCGGGTTCGAACCCGAGTCCGTCTTCCGGCTGCTGGATTGCGGCACTGACGTTTCGGCCGCGGCCTATCCGCTCAAGCACATCGATTGGGCCAAGGTGCAGCGGGCTGCGGAGGCCAAGCGCAAGAACCTCGCGTCATCCTCGCTGGACTATGTCGTCACATGGGAGGGCGACCAGATCACGGCGCGCGGCGACGGCTTCGCCAAGGTCCGATATGCCGGAACCGGCTTTCTCATGATGAAGCGATCCGCCCTCGTCAGGCTGTGCGACGCCCATCCCGAACTCAAATATCGTGCGAACCACAAGAGCAACGACTTGAACACCGGCGACCTGGTTCGCGCCGACCTCGACCGCGTGTCGCTGTTCGAATGCATGATCGACAAGACGACCGGCGAGTATTTGTCCGAAGATTACGCGTTCTGTCGGCGCTGGATCGATCTCGGCGGCGAAATCTGGCTCGACCTTCGAAGCGAGCTCACGCATTTCGGTTCATACGCCTTCCGCGGCCGCTTCGCCGACCAGTTGGCCTGAACAAGACAGCCCAAGCGAACAGGATTTAAGCCGAAACAAGGAAGGCCTCGCCCTTCGGCGAGGCCTCCCTGCCAGTTCGGCTCAATTGTCCGAATTAGCGCTCCGGATTGGGCTTCTGGCCCTGCCGGCCCGGATCCTGCTGTTGCTGGCCGGGCTTCTGGCCGCCGCCCTGCTGCTGCTGGCCGGGCTTCTGATTGGGGTTCTGGTTCGGCTGTCCCGGATTCTGATTTGGGTTGCTCATTCAGCTACTCCCTTTGCTTTCATCAAGCTGGGGACAACGCGCGCGTCGGAAGCGCGGTTGCGCGGGGAACACGGGTTCCGGCGTGATCATTGCAAGGCAAGGCCATGTCGGCCCTGTGACATCGGAACCGCATCCGCCAAACTAGTTATGTACAAGCCCTTTCTGCTGCTGCCACGCTGTTGCCGCGGCCGGGGTTCCACTGTTAGAAAACGACACGACGCGACGGATCAGGCTGCCGGGGCCCTCGCCGCGTCACCCTCGACGTAGCGTTTTCGAGCGAAGTGGGAACCGGTTCGCGTGAAGAAAGCGCGTCCAGATCAACACGAGAGCCTGGTCGGTTCTCAACCGAACAGGCTCTGACGGCAGCGTATGGATTATTTCGCCCAGCAATTGATCAACGGCCTCGTGCTCGGTTCGATCTACGGCCTGATCGCCATCGGCTACACGATGGTCTACGGCATCGTCGGCATGATCAACTTCGCGCATGGCGACATCTTCATGATCGGCGGCTTCATCGCGCTGATCTCGTTCCTGGTGCTGGTGTCGCTCGGCCTCACCGCGATCCCCCTGATCCTGCTGATCGTGCTGCTGGTCTCGATGGCGATCACCGCGCTCTATGGCTGGACCATCGAGCGCATCGCCTACCGGCCCTTAAGGCATTCGTTCCGCCTGGCGCCGATGCTGTCGGCGATCGGCATGTCATTCGTGCTGACCAATTTCTCGCAGGTGTCGCAGGGCGCGCGCGTGAAGCCGGTGCCGCCGATCATCACCGGCGGCTACACGCTGCACGAAGGCCCGGCGGGCTTCGCCGTGCAGCTCTCCAACATCCAGATCATGGTCGTGCTGGCCACCATCGTCGTGCTGGCACTGTTCACCTGGCTGGTCTCGCGCACCCGGCTCGGACGCGACATGCGCGCCTGCGAGCAGGACCAGACCATGGCCGCGCTGCTCGGCGTCGACGTCGACCGCACCATCTCGATGACCTTCGTGATCGGCGCCGCGCTCGCCGCGGTCGCAGGCATGATGTATCTCTTGTATTACGGCCTGGTCGATTTCTTCATGGGCTTCGTCGCCGGCATCAAGGCGTTCACCGCCGCCGTGCTCGGCGGCATCGGCTCGCTGCCGGGCGCGATGCTCGGCGGGCTCGCGATCGGCCTGATCGAGACGTTCTGGTCGGCCTATTTCTCTGTGGAGTACAAGGACGTCGCCGCGTTCTCGATCCTGATCGTGGTGCTGATCTTCATGCCGACCGGCCTGCTTGGCCGTCCCGAAGTCGAAAAAGTCTGACAGGCACTTCGTGAGCGCGACCTCAGCCCGCCCCTCGCACGCCGCGCAGCCCTCGGGCAGCGCCTTCATTCTCAAGAAAGCCCTGATCAGCGCCCTTGTCGCGCTGGTGCTGTTCTCGCTGATGATCGGCATTCGTACCGAGGCCGGGCCGCAGGGCGGCCTGATCTACTGGACGCGGTTCGGCGACCTCGCAGCCCTCGTCGGCGCGGTGTTCGGCGGCAGCATCGTCGTCGAGTTGCTGCGGCAATGGTGGGGACCGGTCGACAAGGACCGCGTCGTGCCGAAGCCGGTGCAATCGGCGATGTCGTTCGCCGGCCGCTGGCTGGCGCCGGCGCTCCTGGTGTTCACCTTCCTCGTCCCTGTCATCTTCTACAACCAGCGCTACATTCTCGACCTGTCGATCCTGGTCCTGACCTATGTGATGCTGGGATGGGGATTGAACGTCGTGGTCGGCCTCGCCGGCCTGCTCGACCTCGGCTACGTCGCGTTCTACGCGGTCGGTGCCTATTCCTACGCGCTGCTTGCGACCAATTTCGGATTGTCGTTCTGGGTCTGCCTGCCGCTTGCCGGCATCCTGGCGGCGTTCTGGGGCGTGCTGCTCGGCTTCCCGGTGCTGCGGCTGCGCGGCGACTATCTCGCGATCGTGACGCTCGCCTTCGGCGAGATCATCCGCCTCGTCATCATCAACTGGCAGAGCCTGACCGGCGGCCCCAACGGCGTCTCCGGAATTCCCCGCCCGACCATGTTCGGCATTCCGCTGACGGCGGGTGATGACGGGCTCGCCGCCAAGCTCGGCATCGAATTCTCGCCGACCCACCGCCTCGTCTTCCTGTTCTACCTGATCCTGGCGATGGCGCTGATCACCAACTGGGTGACGATCCGGCTGCGGCGGCTGCCGATCGGCCGCGCCTGGGAGGCGCTGCGCGAGGACGAGGTCGCCTGCCGCGCGCTCGGCATCAACACCACGACGACCAAGCTGACGGCGTTCGCGACCGGTGCGATGTTCGGCGGCTTAGCCGGCGCGTTCTTCGCCACGCGGCAGGGCTTCATCAGCCCGGAATCCTTCACCTTCCAGGAATCGGCGCTGGTGCTGGCGATCGTGGTGCTCGGCGGCATGGGCTCGCAGCTTGGCGTGGCGCTCGCCGCGCTGACCATGATCGGCGGCTTCGAGCTGTTCCGCGGCCTCGATCAATACCGCATGCTGGTGTTCGGCATGGCGATGGTGCTGCTGATGATCTGGCGGCCGCGCGGGCTGATCGGCCATCGCTCGCCGACCGTGTTCCTGGAACGCAACCAGGCGATCTCGTCCGACCTCGTCAAGGAGGGCCACGGATGAGCGGCGACCACATCCTCACCGTCGACCGGCTGATGATGCGCTTCGGCGGCATCGTCGCGGTCAACGAGCTGTCCTTTGCGGCCGAGCGGCGCAAGATCACCGCGCTGATCGGGCCGAACGGCGCCGGCAAGACCACCGTGTTCAACTGCATCACCGGGTTCTACCGGCCGAGCGGGGGCGCGATCCGCCTCGCCCATGACGACGGCCGCACCATCCAGCTCGAACGGCTGAACGATTTCCGCATCTCCAAGCAGGCCAAGGTGGCGCGCACCTTCCAGAACATCCGGCTGTTTCCCGGCATGACGGCGCTGGAAAATCTGATGGTCGCCCAGCACAACGCGCTGATGCGCGCCTCGGGCCTGACCCTGCTCGGACTGCTCGGCCTGCCGTCCTGGCGCGAGGCCGAGCAGCGCGCCATCGATCTGGCGCGGACCTGGCTCGCGCGCGTCGGCCTGCTCGACCGCGCCGACGATGCCGCGGGCAACCTGCCCTATGGCGACCAGCGCAGGCTCGAGATCGCGCGCGCGATGTGCACTGAACCTGCGCTGCTCTGTCTCGACGAGCCGGCGGCCGGACTGAACGCGCGCGAGAGCGGGGGGCTCAACGAACTGCTGCTGTCGATCCGCAACGAACAGGGCACCTCGATCCTCCTGATCGAGCACGACATGTCGGTCGTGATGGAGATCTCCGATCACGTCGTGGTCATGGATTACGGCGTCAAGATCGCCGAAGGCGCGCCGCAGACGGTGCGCGACGACCCCAAGGTGATCGCCGCCTATCTCGGCGCCGACGAGGAAGAGGCGATCGCCGTGATGGAGAGCGGCACGTGAGCGCGGCACAGGCAACGACACCCCTGCTCGCGGTGCGCGGCGTGCGCGCGGCGTATGGCAAGATCGAGGCGCTGAAGGGCGTCGATATCGAGATCAATCGCGGGGAGATCGTCGCTCTGATCGGCGCCAACGGCGCCGGCAAGTCGACGCTGATGATGACGATCTTCGGCAGGCCGCGCGCCCGCGCCGGCGCCATCGAATTCGACGGCCGTGACATCACCGGCGTGCCGACCCACGAGATCGCGCGGCTGCGCATCGCACAATCGCCGGAAGGCCGGCGGATCTTTCCGCGCATGAGCGTCGCGGAAAACCTGCAGATGGGCGCCGATGCCACCGAATGCAGCGAGGCCGAGCGCGCAGCCGGGCTGGAGCGGGTGTTCGCGCTGTTCCCGCGCCTGAAGGAACGCGTTGCGCAACGCGGCGGCACGCTGTCGGGCGGCGAACAGCAGATGCTCGCGATCGGCCGCGCCCTGATGAGCCGGCCGCGGCTGTTGATGCTGGACGAGCCCTCGCTCGGGCTCGCGCCGCTGATCGCGCGGCAGATCTTCGACGCCATCCGCACGCTGAACCGGCAGGACGGCCTCACCGTGCTGATCGTGGAGCAGAACGCCAACCATGCGCTGAAGCTCGCCCATCGCGGCTATGTCATGGTCAACGGCCTGATCACGCTGGCCGGAACCGGCGCCGAATTGCTGCAGCGCCCGGAAATCCGCGCCGCCTATCTGGAAGGCGGCCGCCGCGGCTAGCTTAACGTTCCGTGCCGCCCCCGCAAGCAAGACGCAGCTGATACAGCGTCGATTTGCCTGAAAATTGCCGGTGACTTCGCTGCGAAATCAGCTGAGAATGCCCGCGGTTTTGGGGCCCGGCGTGCCGGGCCCCTCCGCAAGAGGCAACGACCACGAGGGACGTCTCATGAAATCACTGAAGCTGATCGGCCTGGCATTGGGCGCTTCGTTCGCATTATCGGCGAGCGCGTTCGCGCAAGACATCACCATCGCAGTCGCGGGCCCGATGACGGGCTCCGAATCCGCTTTCGGCCGGCAGATGAAGAACGGCGCCGAGCAGGCGGTCGCCGACATCAACGCCGCCGGCGGCGTGCTCGGCAAGAAGCTCGCGCTGGAAGCCGACGACGACGCCTGCGATCCGAAGCAGGCGCGCTCGATCGCGGAAAAGATCGGCTCTTCGAAGATCCCGTTCGTGGCCGGCCATTTCTGCTCGTCGTCCTCGATCCCGGCCTCCGAGGCCTATGCCGACGCCAACGTGCTGCAGATCACCCCGGCCTCGACCAACCCGCTGTTCACCGAGCGCAAGCTCTGGAACGTGGCGCGCGTCTGCGGCCGTGACGACCAGCAGGGCCTGGTCGCCGCCGACTACATCATGAAGAACTACAAGGGCAAGAACGTCGCGATCCTGAACGACAAGACCACCTACGGCAAAGGCCTCGCCGACGAGACCAAGAAGGCGCTGAACAAGGCCGGCTTCCAGGAGAAGATGTTCGAGTCCTACAACAAGGGCGACAAGGACTTCAACTCGATCGTCTCGCGCCTGAAGCGCGACAACATCGATCTGGTCTATGTCGGCGGCTACCATCAGGAAGCCGGCCTGATCCTGCGCCAGATGCGCGACCAGGGCCTGCAGACCGTGCTGATGGCGGGCGATGCCATGAACGACAAGGAGTTCGCCTCGATCACCGGCCCCGCCGCCGAAGGCACGCTGTTCACCTTCGGCCCGGACCCGCGCAACAAGCCGACCGCAAAGGCGATCGTCGAGAAGTTCAAGGCCAAGAACATCGATCCGGAGGGCTACACGCTCTACACCTACGCCGCGATGCAGGTCTGGACCCAGGCCGTCGCCAAGGCCGGCTCGACCGACGCCAAGAAGGTGATGGACACCATCAAGGCCGGCGAGTGGGACACCGTGCTCGGCAAGATGGCCTTCGACGCCAAGGGTGACATCAAGGCGATCGACTACGTCGTCTACAAGTGGGACGCCAAGGGCAACTACACCGAGATCAATCCGAAGGGCTCCTGAGCCTCTCGCGCGTCTGATCCAATCAGAGATACGAGAACGCCCCGGTCCGCCGGGGCGTTTTTCTGTTTGCCGGATGCCTGCAAGTCTTACCGCACGCCTCCGCCCGCCCCTGCCCGACGGTTGATGCATCCGTCGCGGCTGCTATACCGGATCGATCGGACAGCAGGCGGATGGACCCATCGTGAAAAACCTTCTCACCGATATTGCCGGCGTTGCCGTCGGCCATGCCGACGATCCCACGGTCGCCTCCGGTGTCACCGCCATCCTGTTCGAGCGGCCGGCGGTCGCCTCGATCGATGTCCGCGGCGGCGGTCCCGGCACCCGCGAGGAAGCGCTGCTTTCGCCGCACAACGTCGTCGAGGCAATCGACGCCATCGCGCTGTCCGGCGGCTCGGCGCACGGGCTCGATGCCGCCGGCGGCGTGCAGGCCTGGCTCGCCGAGCGCGGCCGCGGCTTCCGCATCCGCGACGCGGTGATCCCGATCGTGCCGGGCGCGATTTGCTTCGACCTGCTCAACGGCGGCAACAAGGCGTGGGGACGCTTTCCGCCCTATCGCGATCTCGGTTACGCGGCGGCCAACGCCGCCTCTGATGACTTCGAGCTCGGCAGCGTCGGCGCCGGCCTGGGCGCGACCACGGCCAATCTGAAGGGCGGCCTCGGCTCGGCGTCTGACGTGACCGACGACGGCGTGAAGGTGGCGGCGCTTGCAGTGGTCAACGCGGTCGGCAGCGTCACGGTCGGCAGCGGCCCCTGGTTCTGGGCGGCGCCGTTCGAGGTCGGCCGCGAGTTCGGCGGGCGCGGCCTGCCGCCCTCGTTCACGCCGGACATGTTGAAGGCGCGGCTGAAGGGCGGCGCTGACGCCAGCGCCGCCGAGAACACCACCCTCGTCGTTGTCGTGACCGACGCGCAGCTGACGAAGCCGCAGGCGCGGCGGCTTGCGATGATCGCGCAGACCGGCATGGCGCGCGCGATCTATCCGGTGCACGCCCCGCTCGACGGCGATGTGGTGTTTGCCGCCGCGACCGGCGCCAAGCCGATCGATCCGCTGATCGGCCTCACCAAGCTCGGTGCGCTCGCCGCCAACACGGTGGCGCGCGCAATCGCCCGCGGCGTCCATTCAGCGACCGCGCTGCCATTCGCCGGCGGGCTGCCGAGCTGGCACGATCGGTTCGGTTAGTTCGAATTGAAGCGACGCGCTCGCGGAGACTCCCCCTCACCCGGAACGCATCTGACGATGCGTTCCGGACTCTCCCCGCACGCGGGGCGAAGCAGAGGCAGTCTGCTCTATTCGATGCCAAGTGTGTCGAGCTACGCGCTGACCGAAATCGCAGCGAAGTTCTGCGCGGAGATCGCCTTCGCCTGGCGCTGGATCAGCTGCTCGACGATATTGTAGGACGAGGCCGCGTTGAGGGTCGCGGAGGATGCGGCCGGCGTCGTCATCGCCACCTTCGAGCCGTCGGCATAGGTCGTCGTCGTGGTGGTCGAGCCGTCGCTGTTGGTCACCGACGTCGAGGTCGCCCCGTCCAGCGCCTGCATCAAGGGATCGGAGCCCGATCCGCCCGCGCCGGAGCCGGATCCATCGCTCGAGCCACTGGCCATGTGATGGCGATGATGGCCGCCCTTGTGGCCCTGCAACGCCTGGGACATCTCGTCGAGGCTGACGCTGCCGTCGCCATTGCTGTCGAGCTTGGAGAACACGTCGTCGGCCTGCGCCGTGTTGGTGCCGCCGGCGCCGAGCGCGTTCTCGAATTCGGACTGGGTGATCTTGCCGTTGCCGTCGGCATCGATCTGCGAGAACAGGTCCTTGAGCGCACCCGACCGGCTGGCCGCCGTCGGGCTGTTTGAAACCGCGGTTTGGGACTGGCTTTGCGCGGAAATCAGCGCGCCCATCGTCAGCGGCGAAATCTGCGGAGAGCCGCTGCCGGTGCTGCTGCCGGTCGACGTCGATGTACCGGTCGAAGGGGCGAACAGGCCGGAGGTCTGACTCCCCTGACCGGAGTTGCCGGTCTGGGTCGTCGACTTCGACGACATCAGCGAGCTCAAGAGGTCAATGGCCGACGACGCAGCGCCAAGGGCGAACAGCATGGCAATACTCCAACGGGCCGCGCCTGGCGGCTCAAACGCTGGTCAGTGGCTGAGCAAGGGGCGTGCCATGGCAAAAACCCAGTAAAACCAGGCGGTCCCGCGTCGAAGCGGGTTCCGCGCACCCGGCAAGAGCTGCCGCCGGCGGAAGAATTTTCCGGTCCCAGAGCGCCGTCCGCTCGCATTGCCCGCCACGCGTCCGCATGTTAGGCGGACTCACCCGTCGCCCCCTGAAGTCTTCCGGAACAGCTGACATGACTCAGTCATTCACCCCGCGTCCCCTCGTTATCGCTCCGTCGATCCTGGCGTCGGATTTCTCAAAGCTCGGCGAGGAGGTCCGCGCCGTCGACCAGGCCGGTGCCGACTGGATCCATCTCGACGTGATGGACGGACACTTTGTGCCGAACATTTCCTATGGCCCCGACGTCATCAAGGCGATGCGGCCGCACACCAAGAAGATCTTCGACGCCCATCTGATGATCTCGCCCTGCGACCCCTACCTGGAGGCGTTCGCCAAGGCGGGCTGCGACCACATCACGGTGCATGCCGAGGCCGGCCCGCATTTGCACCGCTCGCTGCAGGCGATCCGCACGCTCGGCAAGAAGGCTGGCGTCTCGCTCAATCCGGCAACGCCGGCGAGCGCGATCGAATATGTGCTCGACCTGATCGACCTCGTGCTGGTCATGTCGGTCAATCCCGGCTTCGGCGGCCAGGCCTTCATCCGCTCGGCGATCGGCAAGATCAGCGATGTCAGGGCGATGGTCGCGGGCCGCCCGATCGACATCGAGGTCGACGGCGGCGTTGCGCCCGACGTCGCGGGCCAGCTCGCGGCCGCCGGCGCCAACGCCTTCGTCGCTGGGTCCGCCGTGTTCAAGGGCGGCACGATCGAGGCCTACAAGACCAACATCGCCGCGATCCGCCATGCGGCGGCCGAGGCACGCGGCGAAGCGATCTGATGATCCGGAGAAACTAGAACAACGCGGGCGGCGTGACCGCGGCATTGGCCGCAGGGTCCGCCGCCCTATCGCCCTCGCCGTCGTCCGCTTGCGATGCCAGCCGCGACGGCCGAACCACGGTCACCGTGCACGGCGCTTCCCCCGCGACCTTGGCGGACACGCTGCCGAGCAGCGCGCGCCGCGGCGAGTTCTGCCGCGCGCCGATGATGATGTGGTCGACCAGATTGACCGCGGCGAATTCCAGGATCGCGGCGGCGGGATCGATCGCCTCCAGCACATGCACGGTCAGCCGCCCTTCCTCGAGTCCGAACGGTCGCGCCCAGTGCTGCAGCGCCACCAGGCGGTCGACATGCTTGTTCTGGCCCTGCTCGTCATGGGTGCGGTCGATCGCCAGGCGATTGAGCTTCAGCACGTTGACGCAGGCGAGCCGCGCCGACGGCGAGGTCGACAGCACCCGCTCGGCGATGACGCGGATAGTGTCGTTCAGCGCCTCGGCCCCCTCGCCGATATCGAGCGCGACGGCAACGATCGGGCTCGAGGCGAGTTGGGCCGCGACATCGGACTTCGGCCGCGGCGGCACCGCACCGAGATTGAAGCGGCGGCGCCAGACCGTGCCGAGCGGATCGCGGCTCAGCCGCTGCGCCCGCGCCGTCAGCTTCACCTGATCGGGATGGCCGAGATCGAAGGCAAGCTGCGCCGCGGTCGGATAGCGCGCCACGGGGTCGATCTCCAGACAGCGCAGCACGATCTCCTGCAGCCATGGCGGATAGTCGGGCTTCAGCTGGCGCGGCGGATAGGGGTCACGCCACAGCCGCCGGCGCATGCCGCGCAGGCTTTCAGTCTCGCCGAACGGGCGGACGCCGGTGGTGAAGAAATAGAGCAGCACGCCGAGCGAAAACAGATCGCTGCGCGGATCGTCGCGCACGCCGAGCAGGCGCTCCGGCGCCATGTAAGGCGCGGTGCCGTAAGGCAGGCGAAACTCCTCCTGCAACAGGTCGGGCAGATGGCGGTGATGCGAGAGGCCGAAATCGATCAGCACCGCCTCGCCACGCTCGCGGAACATGATGCTGCTCGGCTTGATGTCGTGATGGATGACGTTCTGCCGGTGCAGGCTGGCGAGCGCGATGGCGACCTTGCCGCCGATTACCCTCGCCTCCTCATACGGCAGCGGCAGCTCGCCGAGCCGCTTGTAGAGCGTCTGCCCGGGGATGCGCTCCATCACCACATAGGCCTGGCGCTCGAAGTCGCCGGTGCCGAAACAGGCCGGCACGTGCGGCCCCGACAGCCGCGGCAGGATCATCTGCTCCATCTCGAAGCTGACGATCGCGGCCGGATCCTCGCCCTCCGAGGTCAGCGGCACCTTCATCAGCAGCGGCACGGTGATGCCGGGATGGGTGACGCTCCACAGCGTTGCCATGCCGCCGCGATGCACGCGCTCGCCGATGGTGAAGCCATCGATCTCGGCGCCCGCCTGCATCGCCAGCGCCGCCATCGGCGTCACCGGCCGAGCGGCAGACGGTCGGCGAGCCAGTGCGGCAGGCCGCTCGCCTTGATCCGCGCCGCCGCGGTGGCGACATCGTAGGGCACGCGATGATAGGTGATCTCGCGGCTCGCGGTGTCGAACATCGCAAACGACGCCGCGGGATCGCCGTCGCGCGGCTGGCCGACCGAGCCGAGCACCGCAAGCCAGCGCCGCCCCGGCAGCAACTGAACGGCGATGCCCGAGGTCGGAACGAAGCTCGTCATCTTGGCGGTCGAGGACATCGAATAGAGGCCGGGACGATGGATGTGGCCGCAGAACGTGATGTGCAATTCGGTGGCCATCATGCTGCGCGCGGCGTCGGCGGTGTCGCGGACATAGCGCCATTTCGTGGGCTCCGAAGCTTCGGAGTGCACGTAGAGCCTGTTGTCCTCCTGCCGCGACATCGGAAGCGCGGCGAGGAACTGCTTCTGCTCGCCGCTGAGCCGGCCGCGGGTCCAGTCGATCGCGGCCTGCGCTTCGGCATTCATGCTGTCGCTCGGCACGCCGATCGCATTGTCATGATTGCCGCGCACCGCGATCGCCCCCTTGGCGACGAGGTCCATCACCGTATCGACGGCCCATTCCGGATCGGCGCCGTAGCCGACGATATCGCCGAGGCAGATCAGCCGCTCGGCGCCGCGCGCACGCGCAGCGTCGAGGCAGGCGGCGAAGGCCTGCCGGTTGGCGTGAATATCGGCGAACAGTGCAAGCCGCATCGCGTTCCGCGTTGCTGATCCCTATCCGATATCAAGCACACGCGGCCCCGGGCTCGCAATCGGGCCAAACGCATCAGGTGGTCAGAGGATGTCGGCAGAAAGGTCGGTCAGGGCTTGCAGACCCGCAGGCCCTTCAGCAGCAGGGCCAGCAGCGCATCGATCCGCCCCGGGCATTCCGGCTTGGCCCATTCCTCGGCATGCGCCGGGTGATGGTAGCGGACGGTGGCGTCGAACACGGCACGTGCGGTCGCCTTCACATTATCGATCTCGAACACGCCCTGCGCGACACCGTCGGACAGGATTTTCGCGATCAGGTCGACCTGCTTGTCCTTGTAGGCTTCCACCACCTCGCGCGCGCCCTGCGCCAGCGCCAGATAGGTCGCGAACATCTCGGGATCGTCGCAGACCTTCTTCTGCTTGATCGTGAAGGCGGTGCGCAACCATTGCTCCAGCCGCTCCGGCGCCGGGCCTGAACCGGCCGCGATCTTGCACAGCGGCTCGTTGGCGCGGTCGAGCCAGCGCTTGGCGACGGCATCGCGCAGCGAGGCTTTGCTGGGGAAGTGACGGTAGACGCTGCCGTGGCTGACATCCAGCGCACGGGCAACGTCGACAACGGTGGCCTTGGTCAGCCCGAAGCGCCTCAAGACATCCTCAGTTGCCTCGAGGATCCGCTCGGGTGTCAAAACCACCGCCTCGTTCATGCGTTTACCGTCTGGTTATCGCTGTCCTGCCCGCGGGTGAACTTGGCGGCTTGGGCGGCCAAGTGGCGGGCGACGCGAAGATTGAGCCACTGTTGAATCTGGGCGGTCAATTGAAAGATTTCTATGGTCATGGAGGTAGTCCTTCGAGGTAGTCAAATTAAGTCCGGCTCCCCGGCCAAACGCCGGAACAGCCACTGGGCGCCCTCCTCCCTTGGGCTGATGAGTATATACACCATCCCGCTGACAGATTTCAATATCTGTCAGACAATATTTTGTGAAATGACAGCTGTGCCCCCTGGGAAGGGCCCACCCCTGGCTTATGGGCACTACAACGTTCCGTGAGCAGCCGGGGCGATCTGCCAGTCCGCGCCTATGTCTCGCTCAGGGCTACCCGGGAGAGGTTTGCATGGACCGGCCAATGACCTTGAAGGAGATCGCCAAGATCACCGCGGGCGCGGTGGTCTCGCTCGTCATTGTCGGGTGGCTGATGGTTCTCGCGATCGCATTTCTGACGGTGCTGTGAGCCCGCCTCACCTCGCCGGCCCCTCACCGAGTCTTGCCGCCGGAATCGAAAGGGGCCGCTTCACGCAGCGGCCCCTTTGCCGGGAAAAATGGCTTGGGGATAAAATCTAGCCCCGGTTAGCCCCAAGACTACACGCTTCAGGGAATTGAGGAATTCCGGATGATTACTGTCCATCCCGCTGACTGATTATTGCCGATCCCTATTTTTATGCCACCCTCCTGGGTAGGCATCCTGCTATCGCTGCTCGTCCTTGGGCGGCATCCGGGGCGGCGGCAACGGCGTGAACACCGACCCTTGCGCGCCGGCCGGCGGAGCCACGAACGTCCCCGTGGTGGAATCACCGCCCGTCGTCTCCAGGATCGTCTTCGGCGTGATGTACTCCCTGACGAAGTCCATGATGGTGCCGTCGCCGCCGCCGAAATCCGCCGCCCGCCCGCCTTGCGGATGCCCGGCCTTGATCTCGTTCTCGGCGGTGTGGGTCTGCTCCGCCAACGCCTCGCTATAGGGAATCCGGAAGGCGCGCGGGATCGCGCTCGGCCTGTTGTCCTCGTCAAGCTCCTCGACCCAGAGATAGATCGAGCCGGGGTCGCTCTCCAGCGAATGCGGCTCCACGATCCGCGTCGACAGCAGCTTGAAGTTCGCCGGCAATTTTTCCGCGGACGCCCAGCCGAGCAGACCGCGCATGCCGCCGAAGCTGACGAAGTAGAACGCGCTGGTCACGACGATGACGACGGCCTTCAGCGACCAGTGCAGCCGCGCATAGACCAGCACGATCAGGAGCAGCGCACCGACCACCGCGTATGCGACCGCAAGCGTGAGAATGACCGACTGCAAGCTAATCATTGCGGAGCACCCTGACGCCGCTTTTCGGGACACCGGTTTTCGGATCGAGGTCGCCGCCGTTGCGCCAACTGCTGCGGAAGGTCTCGAGCAGCGATTTCGGCCGCCGGTCCACGTTGATCACCTTGCCCTCGGCGTCGAGACGAAACCTGACCGCAGTCTTCTCGTCGCCCGTGTGATCGACGGTCAGCTTGTCGTCGAAGATCACCTGCGCCGTCGGATTGAGCTTCTGCACCTTCACATTGGCCTGCACCGGCTCGCCGGTCGTCGCCTGGAAATGCGAGACGTTAACGGTGTATTCGCCGGCGACGACGCCGCGCAGCGTGACGATCTCCTCGCGGATCGGCGATGCGATCTTCTTGCCGTTGACGATGATGAAGTCGTTGGCGCCGCCGCGGTCGTCGCGATCGAGCGTAAGGAAGCCGGCCTCGCGATGCCGGTACCAGGCGATGTTGCCGGCCGGATCCTGCACGAACAGGTCGAGATCGTCAGGATGGTTGTCCGGCCAGTCCATCGTGATGATGAACTCCGCCTTGGATTCGATCTTGCCTTCCTTGGAATCCGGCGACACCGCAAGCAGCGCCAGGAAGAACAGGAAGGCGATGACCTGCAGCGCCTTGAATAGCATCACGCCGAGCGGATCGAACGGCTCCTCGCGCGGATAGAGCCCGAACTCATCCATCATGACGGCGTACCAAGGCGACGTTCCAGGGCCGGCGTGACGTGCGTCTCGGTCAGCACGACGGCGTCGGAAAACACCCGCTGGGTCGCGGAATCGAGCATGTAATACTGGATCCGGACCAGGATCGATCCGATCAGCCCGGCCAGCGTCGTGTACATCGCGACCGCCATGCCGTCGCTCATCAGGCCCATCGACGATTTCATCGCGACCTTGTCGGCGGCATCCAGCGAAGCGATCGGCGCCAGCATGATGATGAAGCCGATGATGGTGCCGAGCAGGCCGAGCTTCATCAGCGTGTCGGAGACGAAGGCGCCAAAGCCGTTGGACCCGCGCAGCCGGTCCGCCAGCGTGCGCAGCAGCAGGGTCTGGTCGATGCGCCCCTTGGCCTGCGCCTCGGCCTTCTGCACCAGGCTTTTGATGTGATCGGTGACGAGCCCGCCGGGCAGGCCGCGCGCATCTGATGCAAGCGCCCCTGATGCAAGGATCCTGGCGCCATCGGGCGCGGCAAGGATGGTGCGGCAGGAGCGCGCGACCTCCCCTTCCCGCGCGATCGCCCGCGTCCGCCAGAAGCAATGGATGCAGGTGACGATGTAGAGGACGGCGATGACGCTGGAAATGTAGGTGCGGTCGGAACTGATCATGAGGCGGATCAGCCCGTAGCGCCACAGCAGGAAGGCGGCGAACACCGAAAGGCCGGTGAAGATCATCCAGAGCAGCAGGGCGCTGCGCTCCGCCGCGTCCGTGCCGGCCGATGCGGCCGCAACGTCGACCTTGGCATCCATGCTGCGTGAGCTCCCTGTGGCGACTGTTCCATGAGGCTCCGCGAGCCTCACTTTCGGTTAGAGCAGAGCCGGCCTGCGCCGTCCAAAGACATCTGCCCAGATTCCGTCGGGCAAATTTCCCGACCTGCATAGCTTCGCATGCTTGCGATTGGCGGGGAACAGCGGTGCTGTTAGCATCGCATCTCTCGTTTGAGCATGACCAGCCGCGTCTCTCCGTTCCGGATCATGCTCTGGCCGTGGAGTGATCGCATGCGCCTCGTGCTTCAACTGGTCGCCCGCCTGCTCGTGATCGTCGCGCTATGCCTCGGCGCAGCCACCGTCTGGGCCACGATCGACGCCTATCGCAGCATCGATCGCGCCACGCAGGCGTCCGCCGAGCGGGTCTCGCAATCGCTCGAAGCGCTGTACTGGCGCGAATTGCTGCTGCGCAGCAACCGGATGCGCGAGCAATTGCTGCCGGCACCGGACTGGCGCACCATCGAAACCATGGGCCTGATCGCGCCGGGGATCTGCGTGCAGTTCGAACCGGCCGGCGCCTTCGAGAAGCCGCTCTGCGGCCAGAGCAAGGGGATCGGCAAGGCGCCGCCGCGCTGGTTCGCGGCCACCGTGCAGATGGTGCTCGGCGATCACGCCACCGTGGAGCGGCCGATCAGCGCCCGCGCCGCGACCGCGGGAACCGTCCGCGCCATCGCCGATCCGGACGCCGCGATCGCGCTCGCCTGGCAGCACATTCTCGACAATATCCATGTCGCGCTGTTGATGGCGCTCGCCATCGCGCTGCTCGCTTCGCTTGCGATCGCGCACACACTGGCGCCCGCCCACTCGATCGCGTCGGCGCTGCGGCGCATGGCCGACGGCGAGTACCGCACGCCGCTGCCGCGCGTCCGCTCGATGGAGCTCGCGATGATAGGGCGCGCCGTCAGCGATCTCGGCGACCGCCTCGCGCTTGCCGAGGAGGAACGCACGGTGCTGACCAGGCGGCTGCTCGAAATCCGCAACGACGAACGCCGCACGCTGGCGCGAGAGCTGCACGATGAGTTCGGCCAGAATCTCACCGCGATCCTCGCCTTCGCCAACACGATCGAGGCAAGCGCCGGCGACAAGTACGCCGCCGGCACCGAAATTGCGCAGGATGCACGGATGATCTCGCAGGCGACGCGCCGCATCATGGCGTGCCTGCGCGATACACTGAACCGGCTGCGCCATCCGCCGGCCGAAGAGCTCGGGCTGGAGGCAAGCCTGGTCGATCTCGTCGACAGCTGGCGGTCGCGTACGGCGCAGCCGATGATCCAGCTCGATCTGCACGGCGACCTTGCCGACATCAGCGGCACGGTCGCCGCCACCGCCTATCGCGTCGCGCAGGAATGCCTGACCAATGCGCTGCGCCACAGCTCGGCGCGCGAGATCGTGCTGCGGATCGAGCGGCGGACCGGAAGCGAGAACGCCCTGCTGGTCCGCGTCGAGGACGATGGCGGCGGCGATGCGGCCAAGGTGGCGCAATCCGCGGGCTTCGGCCTCACCGGCGTCAGTGAGCGCGTCACAGCCCTCGGCGGCTCGCTGTCGATCGCGCGCGCCAGCCGCGGCCTGTCGGTCGCCGCCACGATCCCGCTCGCCGCCTGAGATGACAACCGTGACTACCCGCGGCATCTCGATCCTGCTGGTGGACGATCATCCGGTCGTCCGCCAGGGCTACCGGCGCGTACTCGAGCATCAGGACGATTTCCGCGTGGTCGCCGAGGCCGACAACGCCGCCAATGCCTATCGCGCGTTCAAGTCGCACCAGCCCGATGTGGTGGTGATGGACATTTCGATGCCGGGTGCGAGCGGACTGGAGGCGATCCGCAACATCCGCGCGCGCGACGCCGACGCGCGCATCCTCGTCTTCAGCATGCACAGCGAGGCGGCCCAGGTGAAGGCGGCATTCGGCGCCGGTGCCAGTGGCTTCGTCACCAAGGGCAGCGAACCGGCCGAGCTGATCGCGGCGATCCGCTCGGTGGCGCGCGGCGAGCATGCGATGAGCGACGACGTCGCGCGCGTGCTGGCGCTGGAGAGCCTGGTGCCGACCCGATCGGCGCTCGACCAGCTCGGCGAGCGGGAGATCGAAATCCTCCGGCAGCTGGCGGCCGGCAGCACCAAGGAGCAGATCGCCGCCAACCTCAACCTCAGCACCAAGACCGTGCAGAACTATCACTACCTCATCAAGGCCAAGACCGGCATGCGGACCGACGCCCAGCTGGTCCGCCTCGCCGTCGAATGCGGGCTGGCGAATTTGTAGCCCCGTTCCCGTAGCCCGGGTGAGCGCAGCGACACCCGGGGCGGGTTGTGCATATCCCCGGATATCGCTTGCGCTCATCCGGGCTACTGACGCCATTCCCGCGTGACAACGCGGCGGGTTACGCTACGCTGACCCGCCCTACGCAATACAAGAAACGGACGCTCCCCATGCCCATCGTCAATCGCGTTGCCGCCCTCTCGGATGAAATGGCCGCCTGGCGCCATGACTTCCATGAGAATCCTGAACTGCTCTACGAAGTCCACCGCACCGCCGGCATCGTCGCCGACAGACTGCGCGAGTTCGGCTGCGACGAGGTGGTGACGGGGATCGGGCGCACCGGCGTGGTCGGCGTGATCCGCGGCCGCAAATCCACTTCGGGAAAGACCATCGGCCTGCGCGCCGACATGGACGCGCTGCCGATCGCGGAGGCCTCGGGCGTCGCCTATGCCTCGAAGATTCCCGGCAAGATGCACGCCTGCGGCCATGACGGCCACACCGCGATGCTGCTCGGCGCCGCCAAATATCTCACCGAGACGCGCAATTTCGACGGCACCGCGGTCGTGATCTTCCAGCCCGCCGAGGAAGGCGGCGCCGGCGGCAAGGCGATGGTCGACGACGGGCTGATGACCCGCTGGGGCATTCAGGAGGTCTATGGCCTGCACAACATGCCGGGGCTGCCCGAGGGGTACTTCGCGACGACGCCGGGCCCGATGCTCGCCTCGTCGGACACGTTGAAGATTGTCGTCCACGGCAAGGGCGGTCACGCCGGCGCCGCGCCGCACGAGGCGGTCGACAGCGTGCTGATCGGTGCCCAGATCATCAATGCGCTGCAGTCGATCGTATCGCGCAATGTCGACCCGCTGAAATCGGCGGTCATCTCGATCACCATGTTCGAGGCCGGCACCGCGTTCAACGTGATCCCGGAGACCGTGACGCTGGGCGGCACCGTGCGTACGCTCGATCCCGGTGTGCGCGACCTGGTCGAGCGCCGGATCGGAGAGGTCGCCTCCAGCATCGCCGAGGCCTATGGCGGCTCGGCCGAGACTGATTATGGACGCATGTATCCGGTGACGTTGAACCACGCGCGCGAGGCCGGCGTCGCCGCCGAGGTCGCCCGCGACGTGGTCGGCGCCGACCGCGTCAACGACAACCTGGTGCCGGTGATGGGTGCCGAGGATTTCGCGTTCATGCTGGAGGCGCGCCCCGGCGCGTTCGTCTTCCTCGGCATGGGCGACGGTCCGATGTGCCACCACCCCGCCTACAAGTTCAACGACAACATCCTCGGCCACGGCGCCTCCTACTGGGTGCGGCTGGTCGAGAAGCAGATGCCGGCGGGTTAGCGCCGCTCATGCAGCCACGGCCCGGTCGCTCGCTTCGCGACCGGGCTGTCGCCTTTCACAAGCGCGGCTGCTGTTGCGTGGTGCAGTGGATGCCGCCGCCACCGGCGGCGATGCCATCGATGTTGAGCTGGATGATTTCCCGGTCCGGGTACAGGTCGCGCAGCTTGTCGCGCGCGTTGCGGTCCGCCGCCGGGTCACCGAATTCCGGCGCGATCACCGCACCGTTGCAGACATAGAAATTGATGTAGCCGGCGGCGAAGTCCTTGCTGCTGTGCTTCGGACGCACCGTCGACGGGCCCTGCAACTCCACGACATCCAGGCGCCGGCCCTTCGCATCAAAAACGCCGCGCAACAAATCGAGGTGTCGTTTGGTCACCGCATGATCGAACGACGACGGGTCCGGTTCCAGGCCGGCTACGACAACGCCGGGGCTGGCAAATCGCGCGTAGAAGTCGGTATGTCCGTCGGTGATGTCCTTGCCGGCGATGCCGGGCAGCCAGATGATCCTGTCCAGTCCGAGCAGGCGAGACAATTCGTCTTCGCATTTTGCCTTGGAGACGTCGGGATTGCGATTTGGGTTGAGGACGCAGCTCTCGGTGATGATGGCCGTCCCCTCACCGTCGACCTCGATCCCGCCGCCTTCCAGCACCAGATCGGCCTTCACGAAGATTGCCTGCGCGGCTCCGGCCAGATGCTCTGCAACCCTGGCATCGCGTACATTTAGATGCTGCTTGCGTGTATACGGTTGCGGCTTGTTGCCCCAGCCGTTGAAATTGAAACCGACGGCGCCGAGCTGCCCGGCAGGATTGGTCACAAAGACCGGTCCCGTGTCGCGCAGCCACACGTCATCGAGCGGTTGAACGACGAGGCTGACCGAGGGACCGCACAGCCGCGCGGCGATGTCGTAGTCCTCCTCGCGCACGAGCATCTTCACCGGCTCATAGACCGCGATTGCCTTGGCAACGCTGGCGAGATTATTTCTGATGACGGGAAGGAGCTTCGTGCCCCAGAGCTCCACGTCGGCGCCAAAGGCCATCCAGGTGGCGGCATGCGGGGCGCCCTCGTCCGGCATGCGCCAGTTCGTTTGATGTCGTGCAGAATCGTTCATGAGCATTCGAACCGCGATGGCCGCCCCCGTTCGTCACAGGGTAACGCAGGTGCCCCCGCGCGGGCGACCATTTTGGAACGCACCGAGCCGGCCGCCCGTGCCTAGCGGGCGGGGTCGACCTCGCTTGTCCCCATCATCCGCGCGGCGACACGGTCGCGCTTGACGAAGTGGTGGAAGGCGACCGCGGCGAGGTGCAGCACGATCAGCGCCAGCAAGACATAGGCGAAGAAGATGTGGCGATCCTCAAAGGCATCCGCCGCCGCCTTGTCGGGCGAGGTGATCTGGGGAACGTGAAACAGGCCGAAGAAATCAGAATAATCCTGGGCGCGGGCGCCGGAATGCGCCCACCCCAGCATCGCCACCAGGATGGTGACGGCATAGAGCGCGCCGTGGCTGACGCGGGCGGCGATCCGCTGCCAGGCGGGCATGTCGGCCGGCAGCGCCGGCGTCGGGTTAAGGCCGCGCCAGATCAGCCGGAGCACGGTGAGCAGCAGCACCAGGTAGCCGATATCGGCGTGGATCGAGCGGTAGAAGAACTTGTCCGCCCGCGCCGGGACGTGGTTCATCCACCAGCCATAGGCCAGCATGCCGATGATGGCGAGGCCGAGCCCCCAGTGGAACGCGCGGGCGAGCGAGCCCCAGCTCGCGGCGGTATTGCGGATCATGTCGCGTGGCCCCCTTGCGGCCGCATTTTTGGATTTCACACGTCGCAGCAATAGTTTGCCGTGATACTTGCAGCTATCGGTCAAGGCCATGTGAAATTCCTGGCTTCACCGCCTTTTGTCGGCCGAAGCGGCCGGATAGCCAAAAACAACTGAATGGTAACCCTGCTTCGGATAGAGTTTTCGCGTGTCCACTCCCCCGACCATCCTTGTGTTCGATTCCGGCCTCGGCGGCCTCACCGTGCTGCGCGAGATCGTCCGCGCCCGGCCCGACGCGCATTACGTCTATGTCGCCGACGACGCCTTCTTCCCCTATGGCCACCACGGCGAGGACGAGATCATCGCCCGCGTGGTGCCGCTGGTCGGTGAGCTGATCGCGGCCCACGCGCCCGACCTCGTCGTGATCGCCTGCAACACGGCATCCACCCTGGTCATGTCGCATCTGCGCGACGCCTACCGCCTGCCCTTCGTCGGCACCGTGCCGGCGATCAAGCCGGCCTGTGCCTCGTCGAAAACGAAGCGCGTGTCGGTGCTCGGCACAAGGGGCACCGTGAAGCGCGAATATACCCGCAAGCTGATCTCCGACTTTGCGCAGGGCTGCGAGGTGACGCTGGTCGGCTCCGGCGAGCTCGCCTCGCTGGCGGAGGCCGCCCTCAGTGGCGAGAGGGTGCGCGACGAGGACATCGCGGCCGAGCTCGCGCCCTGCTTCGTCGGCGATGGCGCCCACGACCCCGCCCGCACCGACACCGTCGTGCTCGCCTGCACGCATTATCCGCTGCTGCTGGAACGCCTCAGGAGGCTCGCACCCTGGCCGGTCGACTGGATCGATCCGGCGCCGGCGATCGCACGCCGCGTCGCCGACCTGCTCGGCCCGGCCGGCCACGAGAGCGACCGGGCCGGCGCCGAGATGATCTTCACCTCGAAGCGCCCGCACGCGCTGACGGAAGCCTTGACGCCATTCTTCGGCGGCCGCGTCCCGGCCTGATCCTTTTCGCCGTCACAACGCGCTGCTAGCCTCTGCTCTCCTTCGAGGGAGGATCCGAATTTGACCGCAGCCCCGCTGACGCCGCTCAATCGCTTGCGCAAGGCTTGGTGCGACAAGCGCCCGACCTTCGGCGCGATCGCGACCATTCCGAGCATCCAGACCGTGCAGATCATGGCGCAGTCGCTGGACTGGATTATCGTCGATCTCGAGCACGGCCCGATCGATCTCGGCACCGCCCATGCGATGATCGTGGCGACCTCGGGCACGCCCTGCGTGCCGATGGTGCGGATCGCCGCCAACGAGCCGCATCTCGCCAAGGCACCGATGGACATCGGTGCGCTTGGCATCAATTTTCCGATGATCTGCAACGCAAGCGATGCGGTGAAGGCGGTGCGCAGCGTGCGCTATCCGCCGAAGGGCGACCGGCTCTGGGGACCGTTCCATGCGCCGTTCCGCTGGGGCGTCTCGATGAACGACTACATGGCGACCGCTGACGACGACATGATCTGCATGATCACGATCGAGCATGTCGATGCGGTGAACCGCATCGACGAGATCATGGCGACACCGGGCATTGACCTCGCGGTGATTGGCCCCGGCGATCTCGCCACTTCGATCAACAAGCGCGGTCTGCCCGACGATCCCGAAGTGGTCGCGCTGATGCAGCGCGCCGAAGAAGGCATCATGAAGAGCGGCGTGCCGATCGGCGGCGTCGCGCGCACCGCCGAGCAGGCCAATGCGATGATCGAGCGCGGTTACCTCGCGCTCGCGCTGGGCTTCGACTGGTCGCTGTTCCAGCGCGGCATTGCGGCTGCGTTCGCGGGGATCAAGCGGTAGGCGTCAACGCGGCCGCGCGGCGCTCCGCTCGTTCACAGCTGCCGGCGAGCAGGTTCCCATCGCGTCGAGAAGGAACCGCGGCGCAACTTCCGGCATCGCGCCTGCGACGGAGTGAACGGTGCGTGTCACCATTGCCGAGACAACTCGTTCGCCTGAGTAGCTCATGAATATGCGGCGCAAACCTGCGCTGTTGGATGAACGGACTAATCCCAACGTCGGAAGTGCACATCACACATCGCCCGCTTTCCGCCGCGATTCCGCGCTGCTAGAGTTTTTCGGGTTGGGAGGAAAATGCATGTTCAGGAAATTACTGCTTGGTCTCACCGTGATTGCCTTTGCCGGTGCCGGCGCTGCCTTTGCGCAGCAGAGCGGCATCAAGCGGACGCCGCTGCAGAAGGTCGATTTTCCGCCGGGCTACAACACGGTCACCGCGATCGCCGAGGTTCCGGCCGGGGGTGCGTCGGGGCGTCACACCCATCCCGGCGCTGAAACCGGCTATGTGCTCGAGGGCGAGCTCGAGCTTCTGATCGACGGCAAGCCGCCGTTGAAGCTGAAGGCGGGCGATTCCTACCAGATCCCGGAAGGCGCGGTGCACGACGCCAAGACTTCCGGCGACAAGCCGCTCAAGGTGCTCGGCGTCTACGTGGTCAAGGCCGGCGAGCCGTTGGCAAAACCAGCGCCGTGAGCAAAACCGCTTGGTCTTCGGCCAGCTGGTTCATCTGAGCTTCAGGTGCGGCGAGCAACCATTGAGCTCGCCGGGCCTTTGATTTTTGCCTGTTTGCAAGGGAACTGAACCGAGCGGATGCGCGGTAAATTTCGTCAGATTTCATTGCCGCGCCGCCTCGTCGCCGATCTGATGCATGCATCGGCCGGCGTGCCGCTGGTTTCCCTGAAGCGCACCCTGAACGTCCGTGCAATCGTCGAGGCCCGTGCACGTGTGGCGCAGGCACCCGGCTGGGCCGCCATCTTCGTCAAGGCATTCGCGCTGGTCGCCAGGACCGAGCCGACCCTGCGCACGCTGCACGTCAAATGGCCCTGGCCTTGCCTCTACGAGCTGCCGCGCAGCGTCGGCATGGTCGCGATTGCGCGCGTTGAGAAGGGCGAGGACTGCGTGCTGTTCGAGCGCGTCTGTGCCGCCGACGAGATGCCGCTCGCCGAGGTCGACGCGCTGATCCGCCGCGCCAAGACCGCGCCGCTGCACGAAATCCCCTCGTTCCGCAAAATACTCTGCGTGACGCGCCTGCCGCTGCCGCTGCGCCGCCTGGCGTGGGCGATCGGGATGAATTTTGGCCGGCAGCGCGCCAATTTCTGCGGCAGTTTTGGCGTGACCTCGGTCGCGGCCTATGGCCCCGGCGAGTTGCACGCGCTGAGCCCGGGGCCATTCCTGTTGAGCTATGGCGTGATCAGGCCGGACCACACTGTCGACGTGGTGCTGCGCTGGGACCATCTGGTCTGCGACGCCGCCCTGATCGCGCAGACCTTGACCCGCCTCGAGCAGGTACTGGGCGGCGATATCGCCGCGGAACTGGGCGCGGGCCGGCCGCAAGCCGATGCCCGGCTGGTCCGCGCGGCCGGAAGCCGCCTCTAGAGCCTTTTCCGTTCCGATTGAATCGGAACGGGGCTCTAGATTCTTGTTTTGACGCGTTTTCTTCACGCGAACCGGTATCCACTTCGCTCGAAAACCGCTTTAAGGGACGAAATTGGCCGATTTCGATACCGATTCGGCCCAAAATGCCCTGCGTTTTGTTTGACAGAACCGGACTTTCTCCTTAAGACCACCCTTGCTCGCGGGCCGGTTTCGGCCCGCGATGCGTTTCGCGACCCGTGGTCCTCCCCGAGCTTTCGAGGCGGACCTGTCGGTACAGACCTTTTGGCCGGTACACAGGAGGGCGCGTCTCCTCAAACCTGAAACTGACAAACGCCGGCCGCTGGGTAGCGACGGCTATGCAAAAGAGGACGCGATGACAAAGCGCAGTGAGGCGAAGTACAAGATCGATCGCCGTATGGGCCAGAATATCTGGGGCCGCCCGAAGAGCCCCGTGAACCGCCGCGAATACGGCCCCGGCCAGCACGGCCAGCGCCGCAAGGGCAAGCTCTCCGACTTCGGCGTGCAGCTGCGCGCCAAGCAGAAGCTCAAGGGCTACTACGCCAACATTTCCGAGCGCCAGTTCCACGGCATCTATGTCGAAGCCAGCCGCCTGAAAGGCGACACCGGCGAGAACCTGATCGGCCTCCTGGAGCGCCGTCTCGACACCGTGGTCTATCGCTCCAAGTTCGTCTCCACGATGTTCGCCGCGCGCCAGTTCATCAACCACGGCCACATCAAGGTGAACGGCCGCAAGGTCAACATCGGCAGCTACAAGCTGAAGGTCGGCGACCTCATCGAGGTCAAGGAATCCTCCAAGCAGCTGACCCCGGTGCTGGAAGCGGCCCAGCTCCCCGAGCGCGACGTGCCCGACTTCATCGAGGTCGATCACTCCAAGATGACCGCGAAGTTCGCGCGCACCCCCGGCCTCTCGGACGTGCCGTTCCCGGTGCAGATGGAGCCGCATCTGATCGTCGAATTCTATTCGCGCTGATCACAGCACGCATGCGAGATCCGAAAGGCCCCGGTTTTGCCGGGGCCTTTTTGTTTGGCTAAAGTCAGGGCATATCGACCGAGAGAAACATCATGCACTACACCCCTGCCCGGCCCGATCCGAAGGCCCCGCCCGTTCGCATCAACCTTCTGTCCGATACGCAGACCAGGCCGACGCCGGCGATGCGCGAGGCGATGGCGAAGGCGGAGGTCGGCGACGAGCAGGTCGGGGATGATCCGACCACCAATGAGCTCTGCGCCCGCGTCGCCGATCTGCTCGGCAAGGAAGCCGCCGTGTTCATGCCGTCGGGCACCATGTGCAACGTTGCGGCGACGCTGGCCTATTGCCGTCCCGGCGACGAGATTTTGGCGCATGCGACCGCGCATATCATTGCGCGCGAGGGCGGCGCCCATGCCGCGCTCGGCGGTTTCCAGATCACGCAGCTGCCGGGCGATGACGGCCAGTTCACGCCGGACACCTTCCAGGCCGCGCTGCATCCGCGCACCCGCTACCAGCCGCCGCAGGTGCTCGTCAGCGTCGAGCAGACCGCCAATATCGGCGGCGGCACGATCTGGAAGAAGCCGGCGCTCGACGAGGTCGTGCGCATCGCCAAGGCCCACGGCCTTGTCACCCACATGGACGGCGCGCGGCTGCTCAATGCGACCGTCGCGTCCGGCATCTCGCCGCGCGACATGACGGCGGGCTGGGATTCCGCCTGGATCGATTTCTCCAAGGGCCTCGGCGCGCCGATCGGCGGCGTGATCGCCGGCACCCGGGCGTTCATCGACGATGTCTGGCGCTGGAAGCAGCGGCTCGGCGGCTCGATGCGGCAGTCCGGCGTCTGCGCCGCGGCCTGCATCCATGCGCTCGATCACCATGTCGACCGCCTCGCCGACGACCACGCCAATGCGCGGGCGCTGGCGCGCGGCCTGTCTCAGATCGACGGCATCGCGGTGCAGGCGCCGGAGACCAACCTCGTGTTCTTCAAGCCCGACGGCGCCGGGGTATCCGGCGACAAGATGGTCGCCGAGCTGCGCAAGCGCGGCGTGACACTGGCGATGATGGACGGCCGGATCAGGGCCTGCACGCATCTCGATGTCACCGCAGCGATGATCGAGGAAGCGGTCGGGCACGTCAGGGACATCGTGCGCGCGGCGTAACTCCCGTAGCCCGGATGGAGCGCCACGAAATCCGGGCTGCCAAACTACGGCAGCCGCTTTCCGACGTGGTCAGTTCCTTCCTGGTGAAGGGTCACTTGCGTTGCCGCGTTCCGACCGTCCGTGTCGAATGACAGCACGGCATCGACGACTTTGAAAAAGAACTCGTGATCGCTGGTGGCGAAGATTTCGCGCCGCTCCTGCCCTGTCGCCTCGCTGAACAGGCGATTGCCGTCCCTCGTGACGTGGATCGAAAATTCCGGCGAGAACCGATAGGTCCCGACCAGACGGTCCAGCGTCTGCGGGCTCACTGCAATGAACTTCCCGACCTTGGCCTGGCGATCCGGCCAGCGGTACTCGGCCGCGATGCTGCGCAGGATCTCGTCGACGAGGATCCGACCGCCCCAGCCGTTGGTCATGACGACGGCGCCATCGCCGTTCTCGAAAATAACCATGGTGTCGATGAAGCCCTCGTTCACGCCGTTGTGCCAGAATTGCCGGTTGGGCGCCGAGCCGCGAACCAGCCAGCCCAGCCCGCGTCGTCCGATCCCAGGAGGTAGCCCGTCGGCACTGCCGAGAACCGGCGAGAGCATCTCGGCCGTCATCGATTGCGACAGAACGGGATTGCTCCGACCGGCTAACGAATCCAGCACGCCGAGCAAGAGATGGGCGAGATCGGTCGGCGTCGTCCATAATCCCGCGGCGGCCAGTTCGGGATAGACATGCGGGCCGCCAGGCACCGGCGCGCCGTCTGACCGGTACGGTGTGGCGGCCATCGTCAAACGATCAGCAGGCAATGGCTGCGCGAAGCTGGAATGCGTCATCCCGAAAGGCTTGAGGACGACATCGTCGAGCAGCGCAGGAAACGGCCGCCCCGTCACGTCGACGAGCAGTTGCTGAACGATCGTGTAGCCGCTGCCGGAATATTGATCCTGCTTGCCGGGTTCGTGCTCGACCCGGACAGGCGCGCTGTTCGCGGGCGGCGTGCCATCGAGAATCTGGCGAAGAGAGGGGACCGGCTGGCCGGCCCGATAGCCCGGGTAGTAGGGCACGTTCGTCCCGGCCGTATGGCTCAGCAACCGCCGAACTGTCACTCGGGATTGGGAATACGGATAGTCCGGAATCTTCCAGCTCTTGAGCGCAGCGTTGACGTCCGCATCGAGATCGAGCTTGCCGGCCTGGGCCAGCGCAAGAGCGGCGATGGCGGTCACCGGCTTGCTGATCGAGGCCGCCTGAAACAGCGTTTCCGGCACCACGGGAGCACCGCCGACGGCGGTTGAGCCAAAGCCGCGCGCCCATTCGATGGCGCCGCCATGAATCACCGCGATGCTGACACCGGGAACGTGCAGCTCGTTCATGCGATCGGCAAGCGTCATCGGCGCATCGCCGTCGACGACAATCGCCGTCCTCAGGCCGTTCAAGACATGGTCGGTCCGCTGCATGACGTCGGCATCACCGAGGCGGCGAGGTTCTTCGGCCAGAACCGGCCGGCACGCAGTCATGGCGGCAGATGTGACGGCCACCAGGATGAGCTTGCGGAGAGTGAATGTCAGCGCCTGCATGACCACCTCCACGCGCCACGTCTAGCGTCCCATTGCCTGGTAGATCAGCGTCTTCAGCTCCTGCTGGATCCGGCCCCGCTGCGACGGCGTCTGCACCATGAAGATCCCGAACAGATCGTCCGCGGAATCGATGAAGAAGAACGTGCCTCCGACACCGTCCCAGCGATACTCGCCCAATGGCCAGTCGGTGCTCGGCGGCACCGAGGTGCGGACCGCGAAACCGAGGCCGAAGCCGGAGTTCGGACCGGGATAGTAGTTCTGGTCACGCACGACGCCGGTCTCCGGACCGATATGGTCCCTCGCCATCAGCGCGATGGTCTCCGGCTTCAGATAGCGCCTGCCTTCATAGCTGCCGCCATTCAGCAGCATCTGCGAGAAGCGCGCATAGTCGCCGATGGTGCCGACCATGCCGCCGCCGCCGGATTCCCATCGCAGCGGCTTGCGCGGATTACGGACGTCGGCGACCGGACTGATGGTGCGATCCTTCGGCATCGGCTCGGCGATCAGCGGCCATTTCGCCCGGTCGGCGACATAGAACGCGGTCTCGTTCATCCCGAGCGGGCCGAGCAGCCGCTCCTTCTCGACCTGAAACAGCGATTTGCCTGTTATCACCTCGATGATGCGGCCGAGCACGTCGGTGGAGTGGCCGTAGTCCCATTGCGTGCCGGGTTGTTCGGCGAGCGGCAGCGCCGCAAGCCGCGCCACGAATTCGGCATTGTCGGGATCGTTGTCGAACAGGCCGGCATCGGCGTAGGTCTTGTTCACGACACCACCGCCGTAATAGCCGTAAGGCAGGCCGGCGGTGTGGCGCATCAGGTCTTCGATGGTGATGGGGCGCCTCAGCGGCTCCAGCGTCATCGCCATCTTGCCCTCATCGCCGCGCTTTTCTACCCCGACCTTCATATCGGCAAAGGCCGGGATATATTTCGACACCGGATCGCCGAGGGCGAGCTTGCCTTCCTCGACCAGCATCATCGCGATGACCGTGGTGATCGGCTTCGACATCGAATAGAGGCGGAAGATGGTATCCGCGCTCATCGAGTACTCGGTGGCGACGTCGCGAACCCCGAACTTCTCGTAGTAGACCGGCTTGCCATGCTGCTGCAGCAGCAGGATCGCGCCCGGGATCTTTCCGGTCGCGACCTCGTTCCGGACATAGTCGGAGACCTTGGCGAGGCCCTCCGCCGAGAAGCTGTGCGCGGCCGGTCCCGCGGAGCCGGCCTTCGCAACCGTTGCGACCAACGCGAACGCGAGTGACGCGACGAACGCGCGGCCCCCACGCATGCAAGCGCATGAGCCGATCCGCCTGAATCGGATCATGCCGTCATTCCCTTCTTTTCAACGCGTTGCTTCACGCGAACCGGTATCCACTTCGCTCGAAAACGCTCTAGTTTTCCATGGCTTCATAGACGAGCTGCTTCAGCGTCCGCTGGATGCGCTGACGCTCGGTCGGCGTCTGCTCCAGCAGGACGAAGAAGAAGTCCTGCTTGCGGTCGATGACATAATAGCAGCCGCTGGCGCCGTCCCATTTCAGCTCGCCGAGATCGCCGGGCGGCGGCGGCTTCGCAGTGCCGGGATCGGTGCGCACCGCGATGCCAAGCCCGAAGCCGAAGCCGTCGCCGGGGAAGTAGAAAAAGTCGCGCTCGACGCCGGAGCCCGGGCCGACACGGTCGGTCGTCAGCTCCTTGAACGTCTCCGGCTTCAGAATGGTCTTGCCGTCGAGGGTGCCGCCGTTAAGCAGCATCTGCGCGAAGCGCGAATAATCCGCCATGGTCGAGACCATGCCGCCGCTGGCGGACTCCCATTTCTTGACCTTGGTCGGATCGTTGACCCGGCCGACCCGGAAGTCGCTGTCGTTCGGCATCGGTTCGGCCATCAGCTTCTGCTTCTCGGGATCGGTGACGAAGAAGCCGGTGTCCTTCATGCCGAGCGGGTCGAGCAGCCTTTCGCGCTCGATCGTCGAGAGCTTCTCGCCGGTGGTCAGCTCCATCACGCGCGCCAGAATGTCGGTGGAATGGCCGTATTGCCAGAGCGCGCCGGGCTGGTTGTGCAGCGGCAGCTTGGCGATCCGCTCGGCGAATTCGGCGAGATCGAAATCTCCGCCGTAGATATTGGCTTCCTTGTAGGCCTTGCGGACCAGGCTGTCGCCATAGAAGCCGTAAGTGATACCCGACGTATGCGTCATCAGATCGAGGATCGTGAGCGGCCGCTTTGGCGGCACCAGCTCCAGCGTCTTGGTGCCGTCCTCGGCCTTCTTCTCGACGCCGACCTTCACGTTGGCGAAGGACGGGATGTATTTCGAGACGGGATCGTCGAGCTTGTATTTCCCTTCCTGCAGCAACTGCATCGACACCACGGCGGTGATCGACTTGGACATCGAGGCCAGGCGGAAGATGGTCTTGTCCGTGATCGGCACCTTGCTGACCACGTCCTGCACGCCGAAGGCCTCGTGATACACCGGCTTGCCGTGCTGCTGGATCAGCACGATGGCGCCGGGAATCTTCCCGGTCGCGACCTCGTTCTTGAAGAACTCGCTGATCTTGGCGAGCTTGGCGGGGTTGAAATGCGCACCCGCCGGAATCTCGTAGGTGCCCTCGGTGTGCGGGTACGCCGGCGCCGCCAGCACCACCGCGGCGGCGGCCACGGCCGCGCACGTCAAACGAAATGAATGCATTTGAACTATCCCTCCCCGGAAATCACGGGGAAGTGTAGCGGCGGTATCATCGGGCACAAGGGCTGCCAAAGGCCTCCAGGACCTCCTGATGAAGCTGGCCGCTTTGGGGCGAGAAGCAGCAGAAGATCACCTGCGTGAGGTCGGGTGCGGCGGCCAGGGCATCGACGACGGCCTTGACCGCAATGCCGGCGGCGCGGTCCGGCGGGAAGTGATAGACGCCGGTCGAGATGGCGGGAAATGCAATGGAGCCAAGCTGATTGGCGTGGCACAGCTCAATGCCGCGGCGATAGCAGGATGCGAGCAGCGCATCCTCGTTTTGGGTGCCGCCGTGCCAGATCGGGCCGACGGCGTGGATCACGTGCTTGGCCGGGAGCCGATAGCCTTTGGTGATCTTGGCGTCGCCGGTCTTGCAGCCGTGCAGGGTGCGGCACTCGGCGAGCAACTCGGGGCCCGCGGCACGATGGATCGCGCCGTCGACGCCGCCGCCACCGAGCAGCGATGAATTGGCCGCGTTGACGATGGCGTCAACGCGCAGGGTCGTGATGTCGGTAACGATGACTTCGAGCCGCGCCTTGCCGATCTGGCGCGCCGTCAAGGTCAGGCAGCCACGTCGACCGGGATGCCCTTGTCGGCAAACAGCTGCTGCAATTCGCCGGCCTGGAACATCTCGCGGATGATGTCGCAACCGCCGACGAACTCGCCCTTCACATAGAGCTGCGGAATCGTCGGCCAGTTCGAATAGACCTTGATGCCGTTGCGCAGTTCGGCGGACTCGAGAACGTTGAGGCCTTTGTAGCCGACGCCGATGTGGTCGAGGATCTGCACGACCTGACCGGAAAACCCGCACTGCGGGAATTGCGGCGTGCCCTTCATGAACAGCACGACGTCGTTCGACTTCACTTCGTTGTCGATGAATTGCTCGATGCTCATTTTCGCTTCCTTCGGGGGCGGCGCTCTCAGGCCTTGACGGGCCGGCCCGCCCTTCTAACCCGTGACTGACTATATATGTAGCTCAAACCATTGTGCATCCAAAGCAAAATGGCGGAAATCTGGCATGTGCCGGGCGCTGCGGGCGCCCGAAAGGGGCCGGGATTATCTGACGGCCCCAATATCATCGCGGGGGGAGGCTTTTTTCCCGTAACGGAGCCCCTATCTAGGACGAACTGTCCGTCGGGAACCAGTTTGCCGAAGCAACGTTCTCTCCCTTGAATCGGAGACCCCTGTGACGAAACCAGCCTCTGCCGCGGCCGCCCTTCCCGCCGCCTCCCCGTCACTGTCCTCCGAATCCGGGCCGCTCGCCCAGCGGCTCGTGGAGGCCTATCGCGCCGTCCGCGACGAGACCGAGCGCCGGGCCGCACCGCTGTCGCCCGAAGACCAGCTGATCCAGTCGATGCCGGATGCGAGCCCCGCCAAATGGCACCGCGCCCATACCACCTGGTTCTTCGAGCAGTTTCTGCTCGGCGAGCACGTCAAGGGCTACACGCCATTCCATCCGGACTACGCTTATCTGTTCAATTCCTATTACGTCAGCGCCGGTCCGCGGCACGCCCGTCACCAGCGCGGCCATTTGACCCGCCCGACCGCCGACGAAGTCACCGCCTACCGCCGCCATGTCGACGCCGAGGTGGTGAAATTCTTCCAGACTGCCGGAGCCGACAAGCTCGAGGCGCTGGTGCCGCTGGTCGAGGTCGGCCTCAATCACGAGCAGCAGCATCAGGAGCTGATGTACACCGACATCCTGCATGCCTTCGCGCAGAACCCGATCCCGCCGGCCTACGATCCGGCGTGGCGCTTCCCGGCGGCGCATCACGGGCCTGAGGAATGGGTGCCGCTCAACGAAGGCATCCACACCGTCGGCCACGCCGACGACAGCTTCCATTTCGACAATGAGAAGCCCGCGCATCGCGCTCTGGTCGGCCCGGTCAAGCTCGCGAAGAATCTCGTCACCAATGCCGACTGGCTCGCCTTCATGAAGGACGGCGGCTATTCCACCGCCACGCTGTGGCTGATGGATGGCTTTGGCACCGTGAGCAACGAGGGCTGGCAGGCACCCGGCCATTGGCGCGAGATCGACGGCGAATGGAGGATCATGACGCTGGGCGGCCTGCAGCCGATCGATCCGTCAGCGCCGGTTTGCCACGTCAGCTATTACGAGGCCGACGCCTTCGCCCGATGGGCCGGCAAGCACCTGCCGACCGAGATGGAATGGGAGGTCGCCGCGCGCGCCGGCCTGCTCAACGATGCCCACGGCATCGTCTGGCAATGGACCCGCAGCGCCTATTCGCCCTATCCGGGCTACCGCGCGATCGAAGGCGCGCTCGGTGAGTACAACGGCAAGTTCATGGTCAACCAGCTCGTGCTGCGCGGCTCGTCGCTGGCGACGCCCGCGGGTCACAGCCGTGTCACCTACCGCAACTTCTTCTATCCGCACCATCGCTGGCAATTCACGGGGTTACGCCTCGCCGACTATGCCTGATCAAGCACTGTCGACATCAATGGCGCGCCGGTAAGCGCGTTCGGGAGAGTATCATGAATGTGCATGCCGCCGCTTTGGCCAAAGCGTATCCGTTCGACGAAGCGACTTCGGCGTTCGCCGGCGACGTGATCGGCAATCTCGCCCGTCACCCGAAGCGGCTGTCGCCGAAATATTTCTACGACGCCACCGGCTCGGAGCTGTTCGAGCAGATCACGGTGCTGCCGGAATATTATCCGACGCGCACCGAGCTTGGCATCCTGCGCGACCGCGGCGACGAGATCGCCGCGATCATCCCTGACGGCGCGGCGCTGGTCGAGTTCGGCGCCGGCGCCACCACCAAGGTGCGCCTGCTGCTCGAGCATTGCGAATTCGCGGCCTATGTGCCGGTCGATATCTCGGGCGATTTCCTCAAAGCCCAGGCCGACGGGTTGCGGAAGGATTTCCCCGGTCTCGGCATCTACCCGGTCGCGGCCGATTTCACCACGCCGTTCACGCTGCCCGAGGCCGTCGCCGCGATGCCGAAGGTCGGCTTCTTCCCCGGCTCGACGCTCGGCAATTTCGAACCGAGCGAGGCCTTGGCCTTCCTGCGCAGCGCACGCCAGATCCTCGGCCACGGCGCGCAGATGATCATCGGCGTCGACCTCGAGAAGGACGAGCGCGTGCTGTACGACGCCTATAACGACGCGGCCGGCGTCACCGCGCGGTTCAACCTCAATGTGCTGGTTCGCATCAACCGCGAGCTCGGCGGCAATTTCGACCTGTCGGGCTTCACGCACCGCTCGATTTACAACCGCGACCGCCATCGCATCGAGATGCACCTGATCAGCCGCAGGGCGCAGACCGTGCGCATCCTCGGCAAGACATTTGCGTTCCGTCCGGGCGAGAGCATTCATACCGAGAACAGCTACAAATACTCGCTCGAGCGTTTCACCGCGCTCGCCCGCAGCGGGGGCTGGACGGTGCGCGAGAGCTGGACCGACGCCAACACGATGTTCTCGGTGCACGCGCTGGTCGCGGACTAGAGCTTTTCCCGTTCCGATGGAATCGGAACGGGGCTCTAGATTCTCGTTTTGACGCGTTTTCTTCACGCGAACCGGTATCCACTTCGCTCGAAAACGCTCTAGCACCCAAACCTTGGGGACGGGGCAAATCATGGGTAGGCGTCCGCTGCAGATCGCGACGGCGTTGCTCGCCCTGGTCCCGATCCTGACCGGCATCATCACCATGCTCGGCGTCAGCGATCCGCTCTACGCCTCCTCGGGCGTTCCGGCGCTGCCGGTGCTCGACAGCAATCTGCGCTTCTTCGGCGGGGTCTGGCTCGGTCTCGGGCTCGCACTGCTCTGGCTGGTGCCGCGCATCGAGAGCGAGGGCGTGCTGTTTCGGGTGGTCTGGGGCGGCATCTTCCTCGGCGGCATCGGCAGGCTGCTGTCGATGGTGATGGTCGGCATGCCGCCGCTGCCCTTCGTGGGTTTCACCGCGCTCGAAGTGATCGGCGCACCGCTGTTCGTCTATTGGCAGCACCGCGTGGCTACGGCCGGCCGCAAGTAGCGGCGGCCGCTATTCCTCTTCCCCCGTCGACCGCAGCGAGATCGACTCCCACGCCGCGACCACGATCATGATCGCGGTGGTGACGATCGAGAGCACCAGCGGCGACATCTCGCGCGCGAAATAGGCCGTGATCGCCAGCGCGACGATGCCGACGCCGTGCGACAGCTGCAGGAAGTTGCGGATCACATATTTGAACAGGATGGTCCCGACCAGGAAAAGCATGGGCCCGCCGACCGAGCTGACGATCGTGTTCAGGTCGGAATGGCCGGACGGGTGCTTCAGCACCAGTTCGTCGGCGACCGCGGTGAGGATGATGCCGCCGACGATCGGCATGTGCAGATAGGTATAGGCGATCCGCGCCACGCGGCCGGATTCCTCGGACTTGGAGATCATGTCCGAGCCGGCCTCGGCTCCCTTGTGGAAATAGATCCACCACATCGCGATGCTGCCGACCAGCGCCGAGATGAACGCCGCCATGTTCTCCGGCGTCCAGGTCAGCTCGGCAAAGGTCGCGCCGTCGACCACGATGGCCTCGCCGAGCGCAATGATGATGAAGCCGGCGCAGCGTTCGGCCATGTGGCCGCCCTCGACCGACCAGGCCTCGATCGAGGAAAAGCCGAGCCCAGGGGTCCAGAACCGCGCGGCCGGCGCGACATATTCGATGGTCAGCGCCGCGATCCAGAGCCACATCCGCGTCTCGTGCTCGGCGAAGCCGCCGAGAATCCACAGCACGGCCGAGCAGGAGAGCCAGGTCAGGATGCGGATGGCGTTGTGGCGCACCGCCGTCCGGCGCCGCGGCGTCGCCAGCAGCCAGAACGCGGTGCGGCCGACCTGCATTGCCGCATAGGTCCCGGCGAACCACAGCCCGCGGCCCTCGAAGGCGGTCGGGATAGAGGTCGACAGCAACAGCCCGCCCAGCATCAGCACGAACAGCAGCAGGCGGACCGGCGTCAGCTCGGGATTGAGCCAGTTGGTGACCCAGGTGGTGTAGACCCACACCCACCATACCGCGAGGAACAGCAGCGTGACCTGCACCGCGCCAAGCGGGGTGAAGTGGTGCAGCAGCGTATGCGACAGTTGCGTGACTGCGAAGACGAAGACGAGGTCGAAGAACAGCTCGGCATTGGTGACGCGGCTGTGCTGGTTCGGCACGATGACGCGAAACATCGCGCCGCGCGGATTGTCCACCATCGCTCGAGGCCCCCGCCCGCTGGCCGCCGGGGCCCTAGCCTTCCGGCACGCCGGTTTGCAGGGCCAGCGCGTGCAGCACGCCGCCCATCTGGCCCCTCAGCGACTGGTAGACGATCTGGTGCTGCTGGACGCGGGACTTGCCGCGGAAGGACTCGGAAATAACAGTGGCCGCGTAGTGGTCGCCGTCGCCGGCCAGATCGCGGATCGTCACCTCGGCATCGGGGATCGCTGCCTTGATCATCGATTCGATATCACGGGCGTCCATCGGCATCCCAGTCCACCTCCGTCAGGTCGTTCGAATCAGGCCGGCTCGGCCGGATAAGCCTTAGGATAAAACCTAGCGCTTGGGGTCTTCTAGGTCATCCCGGGCACACTATATTCCCATTCCCAGCGATTTAAACCTGCATCAATCGGTCACAAGCCATCACGCCGAAATGACCAGAAGAGGCGCAGAATCATGAAGCTCCCCGGCCCCGACCATCCGATCACCATCACGCCCAATGCCAAGCGCGTCCGCGTCACCGCCGACGGCGTCGTGATCGCCGAGACCACCCATGCGCTGACCTTGAAGGAAGCGAGCTATCCGGCCGTGCAATACGTCCCCCGGCAGGACGCCAACATGGAGCTGTTGACCCGCACGGAGCGGACCACGCATTGCCCGTACAAGGGGGACGCGAGCTACTTCAGCATCAAGGCCAACGGCAAGACGCTGGACAACGCGATCTGGACCTATGAGGAGCCCTTCCCGGCCATGACCGAGATCGCCGGCCACCTCGCCTTCTATCCGGACAAGGTGAAGATCGAGGAGGTCGCCTAGGGGAATCGTCGGCTGCCGCAAGCGCCGGGCCCCGCCCGGTCTTTCGTCGCGCGCTGACCCGGCCTGCAAAACGGCAATGCCCGGGCGAGGCCCGGGCATGACGTCGGCAGCGCTCGGCCCCGCTATACCCTGAATATCGTGAGCCCGAGGATCAGGAGCACCAGGAAGATCACGACGAATACATAGAACAGAAAGCGCGCGATGTCGGCGGAGGCGGCGGAAATGCCGGTGAAGCCGAGCAAGCCCGCGATGATCGACACGACAAGGAAGATCAGCGCCCATTTCAGAATTGTCATTGTTCACTCCGGATAACCGCGCGCGTCCGCCAGTTCGGACGAGAACGCCCGCATCCGACCGCGGTTCCAAAAACGAAACAGATTCGCCGAGATGACCGACCTCGATACTCCCCGATCCGGCCGATTGGGCCTTGCTGAATCGGGTTCCCGATTGCAACATCAGACTGCAGACCCGGCTGGTGGCACCATGAAATCGATTGCTCACGCGGCTCCGGCCGTCGACATCCAGGCAGCACCGAAGCTCCACAAGCGCAATGTCGCGCTGGACCGCGCGCGCACCTTCCTGACCCTGGTCGTGCTGCTGCACCACGCGGTGATCCCCTACACCTATTTCGGGCACACCGACCCGACATCGTGGATCGGCTTCGACTGCGTGGTGCTCGCCACCGACAGCTTCTTCATGGCGATGTTCTTTTTCCTGTCGGGGCTGTTCGTCTGGCCGGGGCTCGGCAACAAGCCATGGCTGATCTTCCTGCGCGACCGGCTGCTGCGGCTCGGCCTGCCGTTCGTGGTCTGCGCGGTCAGCGTGATTCCGCTCGCCTATTACGCGATCGCGCTGCGTCAGACGCCGGAGCTGAGCTTCTCCGAATTCTGGTGGAAAACCATGACGGTCGGACCATGGCCGAGCGGTCCGATCTGGTTCGTCTATGTCTTGATGGCCTTCGACCTGACGGCGAGCATTCTGTACCGGGTGTCGTCGCGTCTGCTCGATCCGATCAACCGTCTGTCGATCAAGGGATTTCAACGTCCCTCGAAGTTCTGGCTGTTCCTCGTCATCGTCAGTGCCGCCGCCTACCTGCCGATGCTGATCCATTACGGCCAGAACTACTGGTTCGAGTTCGGACCGTTTTCGGTGCAGGCGAGCCGCGTGCTGCTGTATGCCTCCTATTTCTTCATCGGCGCGGGAATCGGGGCGGCGAACCTCGAGGGCGGCGTGCTCAGCGCGCACGGACGGCTGACCGAGCGGCGCTGGTTCTGGACCGGCATCACGCTGATCCCCTACTGTTTGATGTGGGTGATGATCTACATCAAGCGCATGATCATCGGTAACCCCGATCCGCTGCCGGGCTGGTATCTCGGGATCTACGGCAGCTTCTACGTGCTGTTCAGCGCCTCGATCCTGTTCGCGATCCTGGCCTACTTCCTGCAATCGAAATCGTCGGGCCCGACGCTGCTCGACCGCATGCAGGGCGACGCCTACGGCATGTTCCTGGTGCACTATCCGATCGTGCTGTGGCTGCAATACTGGCTGTTCGATATGGAGCTGCCGGCGTTCGCCAAGGCCGCGATCGCGTTCTTCGCCACGGTGGCGCTGAGCTGGGCGGTCACGGCCGTGCTGCGCAAGACTCCTGGCTCAAGATACGTGCTCTAATCAGGCCGCGATCTCGTCCCTCGCCGCCACGCTTTCCAGCCGCGGGGCGGCCGCCGCGCGATGGTCGCGGGCGATCAGGATGTAGAAGGTCGGCAGCACGAACAGCGTGAACAGCGTGCCGATCAGCATGCCCATCACCACCACGATGCCGATGGCGAAGCGGCTCGCCGCGCCGGCGCCGTCGGCATAGAGCAGCGGCGCGAGGCCCGCGACCATCGCGGCTGTCGTCATCAGCACCGGCCGCATCCGCACCGCGGCCGCCTTCTGGATCGCCGCGACCCGGTCGAGGCCTTCGTGATGCTGGATCTCGTTGGCGAAGCTCACCATCAGGATGCCGTGCTTGGAGATCAGCCCGATCAAAGTGACGAGGCCGATCTGGGTGTAGATGTTCAGCGTGGTGAAGCCGAAATACAGCGGCAGCAGCGCACCGCAGACCGCGAGCGGCACCGTCACCATGATCACCAGCGGATCGCGAAAACTCTCGAACTGCGCCGCCAGCACCAGGAAGATCACGATCAGCGCCATGCCGAACGTGACGATCAGGCGGTTGCCCTCCTGGACATATTGCCGGCTGTCCGACAGCCAGTCGACGGTCATGCCCGGCGACAGCTTTTGCGCCTGCATGAACGACACTGCCTGCCCCATGGTCACGCCGGGCTTGAGCACCGCCGAGATCGTCGCCGCGTTCATCTGATTGAACTGCGGCAGCCGGTTCGGCTCCGGCTTGACGTTGACCTTGATCACCGTCGACAGCGGGAACATCTGCCCCGAGCTCGAGCGGACGTTGAAGTTTCCGAGCCCTTCCGGCGTGACCCGGTCGACCTGGCGCACCTGCGGGATCACCTCATAGGAGCGTTCAAAGAAATTGAAACGGTTGACATAGTTCTCGCCGACCAGCACCGCGAGCGTGTCGGCGATGGTCTGCATGCTGACTCCGGCCTCGGCCGCCTTGGCGTGATCGATGGTGATCCGCGCGGTCGGGCTGTCGAAGGCGAGATCGCTGTCGACGAAGGCGAACAGCCCGCTCTTCCAGGCGGCCCCCTTCAGCGTCTCGACCTCCTGATAGATGGTGGCGAAATCGCCGGCCGAGCGCACCACCATCTGGAACGGCAGGCCGCCGGTCGCCGCTGGCAGCGCCGCCGGCTGGAACGGCGTCACGCTGGCGCCGAGCACGCCGTAGGACATGCCGTAGAGCTGGTTCTGGATGTCGTTGGCCGAGCGCTTGCGCTTGTCCCAATCGGTCAGGGTGATGCCGCCGAAGGCATGGTTCTGCCCGTCGGTACCGTTGATGAACCAACTCGCGTGGTATTCGGGAAACGAGCGAAACAGCTGCTCGATCTGGTCGGAAGAGCGCGTGGTGTAATCCACGCTGGCATATTGCGGCGCGCGGAGCACGGTGAACACGTAGCCCTGGTCCTCGGAGGGCGCGAGCTCGCGCTGGCTGCCGAGAAACAGCACCACGATCGCCGCCAGCACGCTGAATGCCGCCAGCAGCACTGCAGCGCGCATCTTGAGCGTCGCGGCCAGCAGCCGGCCGTAGCCGCGCGACAGCCTTGAGAACTGATGCTCGACGAAGCGGGCAAACCGGCCGTGCGAGGTGGCTTCGCCGAGCAGCTGCGCGCTCATCATCGGCGACAAGGTCAGGGCGATGACGCCCGAGACCACCACCGAGCCCGCCAGCGTGAAGGCGAATTCGCGGAACAGGCTGCCGGTAAGGCCGCCCATCAGGCCGATCGGGGCATAGACCGCGGCGAGCGTGATCGTCATCGCGATCACGGGACCGATGATCTCGCGTGCGCCGATCAGGGCGGCGTCGCCGGGGCTCCGCCCTTCCTCGATGTGGCGATGGATGTTCTCCACCACCACGATGGCGTCGTCGACCACGAGCCCGATCGCCAGCACCATCGCGAGCAGGGTCAGGAGATTGATCGAGAAGCCGAGCGCCAGCATCATCGCGGCGGTACCCACCAGCGACAGCGGCACGGTGACCACAGGGATCAGCACCGAGCGGAACGAGCCCAGAAACAAGAGGATCACCACCACCACGATCGCGATCGCCTCGGCCAGCGAATGCTGCACCTCCGATATCGAAGCCTTGACGAAGTGCACGATGTTGAAGACGTCGGCAACCTTCAAACCGGGCGGTGCCACGCGGTTGAGGTCCTCGATCACCTTGGCGGTGGCGGCGACGATCTCCAAGGGATTGCCGTCGGGGGTCGGCTGCACCGCGATGTATACGGTAGGCCTGCCGCTGTCGCGCGCGTTGGAATCGTAGTTCTCGCCGCCGATCTCGAGGGTGGCGACGTCGCCGAGCCGCACCAGGCCGCCGCCGCCGGCGCCGGTCTTGATCACCATCTTGCGGAAATCGTCGAGATTGCGCAGATCGGTCGCCGCGGTGATGTTGGTGACGGTCATCTCGCCGCGCAGCCGCCCAGGCGCCGCCTGCACGTTGTTGGACCGCAGCGCGGCGGAGATATCGGCCGCGGTCAGCCCGCGCGCCGCAAGCTTGAACGGATCGATCCACACCCGCATCGCCAGCGACGATCCGCCCGAGGTGTCGGCCGACGCGACGCCGGGCACCGAGGTGAGCAGCGGCTGCGCCACGCGGGTGGCGAAGTCGGTGATCTGCGCCGGCGTCAGCGTGTCGCTGGTGAAGGCGATGTACTGCACCGCCGACGCGCCGTCGGTGATCTTGGTAATGACAGGGTCGAACACGCCGGCCGGCATCCGGTACTTAACCTGCTGCACCTTGGCGAGCACCTCGGTCATGGCGCGGTCGGCATTGGCGTTGAGCACCAGCTTGGCCTTGATCTGGCTGAGGCCGAGCGTCGAGTTCGAGGTCATGTACTCGATGCCGTTGGCAGTCGCGATCGATTGCGCGATGACAGACGTCACGAAGCCCTGCATGACGTCCTGGGTCGCGCCGGGAAACGAGACGTCGACCTGGATCGTCGCGCTCTCCATGCTGGGATATTGCCGCACCGGCAGCGAGACCATCGCCGCGGTGCCGATCAACAGGATCAGCAGGCTGACGACCGTCGCCAGAATCGGCCGGCGGATGAAGATGTCGGTGAAATGCATGATGATTCCTCGGGCGCTGCTCGCGAAGCTAGCGTCCCTTCTCCGGCGTCTCCGCCATGGTCGTCTGGACGGCCGCGCCGGGCATGACGCGGAGCTGGCCCGCGGTGACGATGTGATCGCCGGGCGCAAGCCCCTGCTCCACCACGACACGCTCGCCGATCCGTTGCCCGGTCTTCACGGCGACGCCGACCGCCTTGTTGTCACGCACGACCAGCACGCTCTCGCCGGATGCGCTGGTCTGGATCGCGGTGACCGGCACCACGATGGCGTCAGGCTGCGGCGGCAGCACGACGTTCACCATCACGAAGAGGCCCGGCCGCAGCAGCCGGTCGGGATTGGAAAACAGGGCTTGCACGAGGACATTGCGGGTGTCCTCGGCCACCTGCGGCTCGATGGCGTTGATCTTTGCCTCGAACACCCGATCGGGGAAAGCGTCGGTACGGATCGTCACCGCGCCTCCCACCTTCAGATTTGACAGGCGCTGCTGCGGAACGGTGAAATTGGCATAGAGCTGGTCGAGCGCGGTCAGCGTCGCGAGCGCATCGCCGGCATTGACGTATTGGCCGAGATTGACCTTGCGCAGACCGATCTGGCCTGCAAACGGCGCGCGGATCGCCATCTGCGCGATCTGCGCATCGAGCTGGTCGAGCGAGGCGTCGGCCTGCTTCAGATCTTCCTGCCGCTGCTGCAGCGTCTCCTGGGTCACGAAGCCGGACGGCGCGAGGCCCTGCGAACGCTTCTCCTGTAGCTGCGCAAAGCGTCCCTTGGAGACCGCGACCGCGCGCGCGGCGCGCAGCGGCGCGTCATAGAGCTGCACCAGCGGCGCGCCCTCGGCGACATCGGTGCCGGCATCGAAATTGATCGCGGTGACGCGGCCGGCAACCTCCGGCGCCAAAATCACCTGCCGCACCGCCTGCAGCGAGCCGATCGCCTCGATCGACCGCGGCAAGGTTTCCGTCCGCACCACCATCGCCGCCACCGGCGTCGGCGGCGCTTCGGCGGTGGCCTTGGCCGCGGCGCTGGACCCGCCTGCGCGCCAGGCAAACAAGCCGGCCGCGGCACAGACGAGCAACAGAACGGTGATGCCGAACGGCTTGGCACGAAGCCCGAGCCGGCGGCGCGACGACAATGATGCGGACGGCATATCGCTTCCAAGAACGAACCCCGGCGTGTCGGCCGGAAGCTTGCCCCTGCAAGCCCGCAACTGGTATAGAACCTCAAGTATGGTTGAGGTCAAGGCTGGCAGCTTGCAAGACTTCTAACGCAAGATTTCCAATGCAGGACTTCCAATCCGGGATTGCTGGTCAATGACGCTTGCGCAGGAGCTTTCAGTCGGCGAAGTGGCGCGGCGCAGCGGGCTTGCCGTCTCCACCCTTCACTTCTACGAGAGCAAGGGGCTGATCGCGAGCCGGCGCACCGGCGGCAACCAGCGCCGCTACATGCGCGGCGTGCTGCGGCGGATCGCGGTGATCAGGATCGCGCAGCGCGCCGGGGTCCCGCTGGAAGAGATCAGGCAGACCTTCGCCGCGATACCGCTCGATCGCGCGCCGACCGTGCGCGAATGGGAGCGCGCGATGCGCGCCTGGACCGAGACGCTGGAGCAGCGCATCAGCGATCTCACCGACCTCCGCGACAAGCTGTTCAACTGCATCGGCTGCGGTTGCCTGTCGGTGACCGACTGCCCGCTGCGCAATTGCGACGACAAGCTCGGCGCCCAGGGGCCGGGCCCGCGCATCCTGATCACCGCGGCCGAACGCCGGGCGCGGCGCAAGCGCCGGGGCTGACGGCATTTTCGCAGCCGACAAGTTGCGCACAACCTGCCTTTGGTCACATCCCGCCAGGTGATTCTCAGGTATGCTGGCCGGACTGCTTGACCCTAGGGAGTCCTGAGATGAACGACCCACAAGTTGGATGGATCGCCGCCATCATCGTCGGCGGACTGGCGGGCTGGCTCGCCGAGATGTTCATGAAGTCCGGAACCGGCATCTTCATGAATATCATCCTCGGCATTGTCGGCGCCGCGCTGGCGAACTGGCTGTTGGGTCTGCTCGGCGTGTCGCTCGGCGGAGGCTGGCTCAGCTATCTCGTCGCCGGCTTCATCGGCGCCTGCATCATCATCTTTGCCTGGCGCGCGGTCCGCGGCGCGACATAAGGCATGACCCGAAGGGATCACGTTCGGAATAGAAATGGCGCGATGATGGGTTCATCGCGCCATTGAATCGTTGCTCGCGGCGCCTGATCCAGCCGGATCAGGCGGCGGTGCCGTGCATGTAGTTCGGCAGCCAGTGCTCGAAGGCGCGCGACAGGCTTTCGACCGCAACCGGCAACTCCCCAGCCACCGCAATCGCGTCGCCGCCGGTGGTGCCGATGCGCGCGCAGGGCACGCCGGCCCCCTTCATCTTGGCCAGCACGAGGCCTGCGTCGGCGGCCGGCACGGTGACGATGTAGCGGGCCTGATCCTCGCCGTACCAATAGGCATGCGGCACGATCGAGGACGGCGAGGCCAGGAGCTGCGCGCCGATGCCGCTTGCGATCGCCATTTCGGCGAGCGCGATCAAAAGACCGCCGTCGGAGACGTCGTGCACCGCGGTCGCGGTGCCGGCGTGGATCATGCCGCGCACCACGTCGCCATTGCGCTTCTCGGCAGCGAGATCGACCGGTGGCGGAGCGCCCTCCTCGCGGCCGCAGACGTCGCGCAGATAGACCGACTGTCCGAGCCACCCCTGCGTTTCGCCAACCAAGAGGATCGCCTCGCCGGCCGTCTTGAAAGCCAGGGTCGCGGACTTGGTGAAGTCGTCGAGCAGGCCGACGCCGCCGATCGAGGGCGTCGGCAGGATGCCGCGGCCGTTGGTCTCGTTGTAGAGCGAGACGTTGCCGGACACGACCGGGAAATCCAGTGTGCGGCAGGCCTCCGAAATGCCCTTCAGGCAGCCAACGAACTGGCCCATGATCTCGGGCCGTTCAGGATTGCCGAAGTTGAGATTGTCGGTGATCGCGAGCGGCCGGCCACCGACCGCCGTGATGTTGCGCCAGGCTTCGGCGACCGCCTGCTTGCCGCCCTCGAACGGATCGGCCTCGCAATAGCGCGGCGTGACGTCGACGGTGAGCGCAAGGCCCTTCGGCCCGTCCTCGACGCGAACCACCGCGGCATCGCCGCCGGGGCGCTGCATAGTATTGCCGAGGATGACGTGGTCGTACTGCTCCCACACCCAGCGCTTCGAGCACAATTCGGGCGTGCCGATCAGCTTTTCCAGCGCGTCCGCGATGCCGACCGGCGGTTTGACGTCCTGCCCGCGGATCACCGCCAGCGCATTCGAGGCGACGTGCGGACGGTCATAGACCGGCGCCTCGTCGCCAAGCTCCTTGATCGGCAGGTCGGCCATCACGTCGCCAGCATGCTTGACGACGAAGCGCTTGGTCGGCGTGGTGTAGCCGACGATGGCGAAATCGAGCCCCCATTTGCGGAAGATCGCCTCGGCCTCTTCTTCCTTCTCGGGCTTCAGCACCATGAGCATGCGCTCCTGGCTCTCCGAGAGCATCATCTCGTAGGCGCTCATGCCGGTCTCGCGGGTCGGCACCGCGCTGAGGTCGAGCTCGACGCCGAGGTCGCCCTTGGCGCCCATCTCGACCGCCGAGCAGGTCAGGCCCGCCGCGCCCATGTCCTGGATCGCGATCACGCAACCCTTTTCCATGATCTCGAGGCACGCTTCCAGCAGCAGCTTCTCGGCGAAGGGATCGCCGACCTGCACGGTCGGGCGCTTCTCCTCGGAGGCGTCGTCGAATTCGGCCGAGGCCATCGAGGCGCCGTGAATGCCGTCGCGGCCGGTCTTGGAGCCGAGATAGACGATCGGCATGTTCACGCCGGAGGCCGCCGCGTAGAAGATCTTGTCGGCGTCGGCGAGACCGACCGCCATCGCGTTGACCAGGATGTTGCCGTCGTAACGGGTGTGGAAACGAACCTGGCCGCCGACCGTCGGCACGCCGAAGGAATTGCCGTAGCCGCCGACGCCCGCGACCACGCCGGACACCAGATGCCGGGTCTTGGGGTGCTCGGGCGCACCGAAGCTCAGCGCGTTCAGGCAGGCGATCGGGCGCGCGCCCATGGTGAAGACGTCGCGCAGGATGCCGCCGACGCCGGTGGTCGCGCCCTGGTAGGGCTCGATGTAGCTCGGGTGGTTGTGGCTCTCCATCTTGAAGACCACGGCCTGCCCGTCGCCGATGTCGATCACGCCGGCATTCTCGCCGGGGCCCTGGATCACCCAGGGGGCCTTGGTCGGCAGACCGCGCAGATGGATGCGCGACGACTTGTACGAGCAATGCTCGTTCCACATCGCCGAGAAGATGCCGAGCTCGGTGAAGGTCGGAACCCGCCCGATCAGCTTGAGGATACGCTCGTACTCGTCCGGCTTCAGCCCGTGGGCGGCGACGAGTTCGGGGGTGATTTGGGGCTCGTTCCTGGGGTCGTTCTTGGGCGCGTTCATGGGACCCTTAATAGGTAGATCGAACGGGGGCGAAAAGGCCTTTTAGGGCCCATTTCCGGCCTGTCCAGAGCTTTGCGGCAGCTGGCCGCGGCCCGGGATTTGCACTTGGATTTACTTCCGGATTTACATCCGGATTTGCACAACGGGGATGGATCGGATTTAAGGACCCGAACCCGATAATTGAAGGCCATATTTCGTGAACGAGCTCGCCAAAACCGCATTCAACCGCCGCCCCGACCTGCACGTCGAAACCGAGGGCGAATTCGCCGGCTGGCGAACCTGGACCCGGGACAATTTCGAGACCCATACCGGCCCGTTTTACCACCGTATGGACGAGAACGGCCGCATCACCTGCGCGTTCCGGGTCGGCAAGAAGCACCTCAACGGCTCCGGCAACGTCCATGGCGGCTGCTTCATGACCTTCGCCGATTACTGCCTGTTCGCGCTCGCCGGCTCGGTGCTGCAGGGCCCCGGCGTCACGGTCTCGTTCGCCTCGGAATTCCTCGACGCCGCCCGCGAGGGCGATCTGATCGAGTGCACCGGCGAGGTCACCCGCGCCGGCATGTCGCTGATCTTCGTGCGGGGCATGCTGACATCGGCGGAACGGCCGCTGTTCACCTTCTCCGGCACCATCAAGCGGGTGAAGCGCAGGGCGCCGGCGGAGGCAACGGCGTAAAGTTCGTGGCGGCTGTGGACACACGCCGTCGTCCAGCCGTTACATCGGCACGAATTTGAATCGAAAGCGCAGCCCTAGCGCGTTGTGTTCACGCGCGTTCTTTGCGTGAGGCAATACGAACTACGGTTGTGACGCATCGACGCACTGTCGTTGCGTCGTCGCGCGCGCGTCACATGCGCGTCAGGCAAGCCCTCGAAGATTGCTGAACGGTTTCCGTTTGTGCGTTCGCGCAGCGATGTTGGGGCATCCTCATGAAATTGAAGACTTTCGTTTCCGTTACGACGGCGATGTCGCTTGTCGCATCGCTGGCGTGGACTGCAACTCCGGCGCGCGCCGCTCAAGACGGCGATAATGGTGATCGCAGCGTTGGCGATGCTCGCGGTCACGATCAGGATCAAGACCAGGATCATGACGGTGGTCATCATGGCCGCAAGCCGCGCGTGGTGATGATCTCGCTCGACGGTGCCAAGCCCGATTTCATCCAGAAGTTCATCGAGGAAGGCGTGCTGCCGCGCGACGGCGGCCTCGCCCGGCTGAGCCGGCGCGGCGCGGTGGCGTTGCAGAACGTGACGGCGTCACCGTCGCTCACCGCGGTGTCGCATATCGCGATCGCGACCGGTTCGACGGCGGTCCACAACGACATCCCCTCGAACACGTTCGAGCCGATCGTTGGGCCGATCTCCGGCAGCATCAGCGGCTTTGCGGCGCCGATCGGCGGCTACAGCGAGAGCCCGCTCGGGCCATCGCCGCACCCGACAGCGGTGCCGTTGTGGGTGCAGCTGCGCCAGCAGGGCAAGAAGGTCGTCACGGCGACCTGGCCCGGCGGCGACGGCGCCGACATCTCCATCAACAAGACCGTGGTGCAGCCGGCCCAGCCGACCCGCATCACCGACTTCACGGTCCCGTTCGGCGCGTTCGGCGGCATCGGGGCCCAGGGCTTTTCGCTGTCCCGAGGCGACTTCACGGCCGACCCGAGCATCGTGACGGCGCTGCAGGCTGCCGGCCATTTCTCGTTCAGCCCGGTGCTGGTGACTTCAGCACCGATCGAGACGTTCTCCTGCTCCGCCGCGGCAACCGCGACCTGCACCAACGCCTCGACGCTCGACGTGAAGTATTCGATCCGCGTCGCCGCCATCGACACCACCAACGATCGGAAGGTGAACTACGACACGCTGGTGTTCTTCGATGCCAACCGCGGCATCACCGCGGGACCGTTCCACGCGCCGTCGACCGGGCCGGCCTATGTCAAGTTTGGCGGCGAGAACGCACCGTTCTTCTTCGAAGGCAGCGGGGCGAAGGTTGGTGCCGCGTACTTCGTCTCTGCGCTGTCTCCCGATCTCTCTGTGGTGCGCTTCGCCCGCTACGGCGCCAACTACATCCCGCGCAACACGCCTGTTCTCGCCGACGTCGACGACATCAACAACAACATCGGGTTCTGGCGTCCGCAGGCCGACTTCCGCATTCCGGAGCGGCTGAGCCCCGGCTTCACCAATTTCCCCGACGTCGAGATCGAGACGATGTTCGAGGACATGGTGAAGACCTTCGTGCGCTACCAGGCCAATATCGGCGAGCGCGCGATCAAGACCCATCCGGAGGCCGACCTTGTCATGGTCTATATCGAGCAGCCCGACGGCTCCGAACACCAGTTCCTGCTGACCGATCCCCGCCAGGGCACCAACCCGACCGACCCGAATTCGATCGGCGCCAACCAGGATGTCGCCAAGGTCAAGCGATACGCGTCCTACATCCGTTTCGCCTACCAGACGGCCGACAGAGCGGTGAAGCAGATCGCCGATGCGGCGGGCCGCGACAGCAACGTGATCGTGGTGTCGGACCACGGCTTCGCGCCGTTCCACACCTCGGTCAATCTCACCAACATCCTGCGCAACGCCGGGATCGACACCAGCAAGGTCGGGATCCGCACGTCCGGCCCCGCCGCCGACATCTACATCAACCTGCAGAACCGCGAGCTCGGCGGCACCGTCGATCTGGCGACCTACCGCACACTGGTGGCGCAGATCACCGACGCGGTGAAGAACGCGGTCGACCCCAATGCCCGCTTCAACTACTCACTCAAGGACCAGCGCATCTTCACCGTCGTCGAGACCCGGCCGCTGCAATGCGACGCCGGAACCGGACAATGCATCAGCAAGACCATCGGCCAGGACTATGGCGACGTGTTCGCGCTGATGGCGCCCGGCTACAATTTCGACGGCATCCAGAACCCCGGCGTCGCGCGCCAGGGCGACGCGCCGTTCAACGCGGCAACCACCATGCTGTCGATGCCGAATTTCTATGGCGCCCACGGTCACGACCCCGAGCTTCCGGTGATGAGCGCGACGTTCATCGCCGCGGGGCCGCAGATCCGCAAGGACACCGTGGTGCGGCACATGCGCAATATCGACGTGGCGCCGACCATCATGCGGATCCTCGGCTCGGCACCGCAGCAGGTCGACGGCGAGGTGCTGGGCCAGGTCCTGCGCTAGCGCATGGTCCGGCATTTCAGGCAAAGCTCACGCGATGGACGCCCGAGCGGCGTCCATCGTTCTGCAATCAACAGATACGGCGTCAGCGCTTTCCGGACGCCGCTGCCGACGCCGTGAGCGCCTCGAAATTGTGCTGCCAATATTGCTCGATCTGCTCGACCAGCGTGGCTGGCAACGGAACGTAGTTGAGCAATTGAGCCTGCGGCTTGCCGCTCTGCAATGACCAGCGCAGGAAGTCGATCGCGGTTGCCGACCCGTCGGGCGATTTCGGCTGCTTGTGCATCAGGACGAAGGTCGTGGCCGTGATCGGGTACGCGTCTTCGCCCGGGGCGTTGGTGAGGACCAGGTTGAAGTCCTGCGTCGCCATCCAGTCCGCGCTCGAGGCCGCAGCCTGGAACGATGCGGCGTCGGGGGTGACGAAATTGCCGGCACTGTTTTGCACCAGGCCGAAGGAAATCCGGTCGAGCCGTTGCAGCGCGTAGGCGTATTCGAGATAGCCGATCGACCCGGGAATCAGGCCGACGAGCGAGGCGACGCCATCGTTGCCCTTGCCGCCGAGCCCGACCGGCCACTCGACCGACGTGCCCTCTCCGACGCTTGCCTTCCACTGCGCGCTGACCTTCGCAAGATAGTTCGACCAATTGAACGTCGTCCCCGACCCATCGAGGCGATGCACGACGGTGATCGCCGTGCGCGGCAGCTTCAGATCGGGATTGACCGCCTGGATGGCCGGATCGCTCCACGATCTGACCTTGCCGAGATAGATGTCGGCGAGCAGCTGTCCGGTGAACTGGATCTGGCCGGGCTTGACGCCCGCGATGTTGACCACCGGCACGACGCCTCCGATCACGATCGGGAATTGCACCATGCCGAGCCTGTCCAGCTCTTTCGGATCGAGCGGCATATCGCTCGTCCCGAAATCGACGGCGGCCTTCTTGATCAGGCCGACGCCGATGCTCGAACCCACCGATTGGTAGCTGACGGTGTTGCCGGTCTTTGCCTTGTAGGCATCGATCCATTTCGCCATCACCGGCGACACGAAGGTTGAGCCGGCGCCCCTGGTCTCCGCAGCGAAGCATTGCGTTGCGACGACGAGCGCAGTGAAAATGATCGGTAATCTGAAATGCTTCGTCATGGTGCTGAGCCTAGCAGGGCGAGCCAGACGCCCGTGTGGGCCAAGTCACAAAGCGGTACCATGCGCCGGAGGCGCTGGACTGGCACCCGGACGACGCCAGCCTCAGTCCCACAGACGCAGCCGGCCAATTCCTCCAAACGGGATATCGGCGCAAATTCAATACCCTAGCCTTGCACCGCACCGCCACGCTAGATTGCTGCTTCGCGCGCCAATGCGCGAAGGGAGCCAAATCAAGGTGCCGAAGAGCACAGCGAAAACGGGCGGCGTGACGGCTCCCGCGATTACATCCACCCGGTCCACGTCAACGCCGGGCGCGCGCGGCTGGCGCGACTATGCGCTGCTGCTGGCGCTGGCCTGCTGCTGGAGTTCGACCTACCCGCTGACCAAGATCGGGCTCGGCTCGATCCCGCCGGTCACCTTCATTTCCGCGCGCTCGCTGGTGGCCGCAGCCTTCCTGCTCATCGTGCTGCGCGTTCGCGGCATTCGCATCCCGACCGACATCAAGGCCTGGAAGCTGTTCGCCTTCCAGCAGACCATCAATTCCACGATCCCTTTTTTGGTGATCACCTGGGCGCAGCTTTACGTGCCGGCATCCAACACCGTGGTGCTGGCCTCGACGACGCCGATCTTCGCCTTCCTCATCACCTGGGCGATCACGCGGCACGAGCCGGCCTCGCTGCTCAAGCTGGTCGGCGCGATCCTCGGCCTCGCCGGCACGGTCGCGATCATCGGCCTCGACGCGCTCTCAGGCTTCGGCAAGGAGATCTTCGCCGAGATCGCGATCCTGCTCGCCACTGTCTCGTTCGCCTGCGCCACGATCTTCGGGCTTCGGCTGTCGGACTATGATCCGATGGTCGTGGCGGCCGGCTCGCTGTTGTTCGGCGGCACCGTGCTGCTGCCGGTCGCTTTGATCGTCGACCATCCCTGGACCCTGCACCCGACGCCGCAGGCGCTGGTCGCCACCGTCGTGATGGGCATCTTCTCCAGCGCGTTTGGCCTGATGCTGTTCTACATGTGCTTGACACGGCTCGGCACGCTCACGACCAATGCGCAGGGCTACTTGCGCATTCCGATCGGCGTCGCGCTGTCGGTGATCCTGCTCGGGGAATCCGTGCCGTCGAATCTCGCGCTCGGCCTCTTGCTCGTCATGGCCGGCGTCGCCGCGATGACGGTGCCGGCGGAAGCGGTCAAGCGCTGGCTGCGAAGGCTGTAGAAGCGATTACTTGTACACAGCTTGCCGACGTCATTGCGAGGAGCGACAGCGAGGAAGCAATCCATATCTCCACTTGCGGCACGATGGATTGCTTCGCTGCGCTCGCAATGACGAGTCAACATCTATCGCAGCTCAAGCCGACCGCCGCTTCTGCTCCGCGCGTCCGGCGGCGCCGCGAAGCGGCTACTTCTTGTCGTCCGCCAGCAGGGCGCGGTATTTCGCGACGTCGCGCGTCACCAGCTGCTGCAGCACCTCGGGCGCGAGCTCATTGGCGTCGGGGGCGACGGTCGACAGGTCGGCGAAGCGCTTCTTCACCGCCTCGCTCGCAACCGCGGTGCGCGCCGCGGCGTTGAGCTTGGCGATGATCTCGGGCGGTGTGCCCTTCGGCGCGAACAGGCCGTTCCAGCCCTGCGCCTCGAACTCGGGCAGTCCGGCCTCGGCCGAGGTCGGCAGTTCGGGCAGCGACGCAAGCCGTACCGTCGAGCCGACCACGACCGCTTTCACCAGTTTGTCGTCGATCGCCTGCGACACCGAGGCCGCGGCATCGCAGACCCCGTCGATCTGGCTGCCGATCGCATCCGTCAGCGCGAGCGCCGCGCCGCGATAGCCGACCAGCTGCACGTCGATGCCGGCGGCATGCACGAAGCTCTTGCAGATCAGGTAATTCGAGGAGCCGACGCCGGCATGGCCGAGATTGACCTTGCCCGGATTCTTCCTGGCGTAGTCGATGAATTCCTTGAGGTCCTTGGCCGGAAAATCCTTGCGCAGCGCGACGATGCCGAAGGTCTTCGCGACCATGGCGATCGGCGCGAAGGAGTCTGGCGTGAACGGCAGCTTCGGATAGATCGTGTAGGTCGCGGCGTTGGTGCCGGCATTGCCGATCGCGATGGTGTAGCCGTCCGGCTCGGCGCGCGCAGCGCGGGCGAGCGCGGTCGAGCCGCCGGCGCCGCCGACATTCTCGATGATGATGCTCTGGCCGAGCGCAGCGCTCATCTGGTCGGCGACCGCGCGGGCGATGACGTCGGAGGTGCCGCCTGCCGTAAACGGCACGATCATCGTGATCGGACGCTTCGGGAAGTCCTGGGCGTAGGCCGACGTCGCAAGCACAAGCGCCGCAGCCGCGGCAACGCACCACCGCCGCAGCATGATCGTTACGCCGCCTTTTCGAACTGCTGGACCAGGCCCGCGAACAGGCCGCGGCCATCGGTGCAGCCCATGATCTCTTCGACGTGGTTTTCCGGATGCGGCATCATGCCGAGCACGTTGCCGCGCTCATTGACGATGCCGGCGATCGAATGCGCGGCGCCGTTCAGATTGGAGGCCTCGTCGACCACGCCCTCCGGCGAGCAGTAGCGGTACAGCACCCGCCCGTCGCCTTCGAGCCGCTTCAGCGTCTCTTCGTCCGCCTCGTAATTGCCTTCGCCGTGCGCCACCGGCACGCGGATCACCTGGCCGGCATTGTAGCCGCGGGTGAACGGGGTGTCGGAGCGCTCGACGCGCATATGCACGTCGCGGCAGATGAACTTCAGCCCGGCATTGCGCATCAGCACGCCCGGCAACAGCCCGGACTCGCAGAGGATCTGGAAACCGTTGCAGACGCCGAGCACAAGCCCGCCCTTGGCAGCGAAGTCGCGCACCGCGTCCATCACGGGCGCGCGCGCCGCGATCGCGCCGCAGCGCAGGTAATCGCCATAGGAGAAGCCGCCGGGCACCACCACGAGGTCGGTACCCTTGGGCAGCGCGGTCTCGGCATGCCAGACCATCGCGGTCTCATTGCCGGATGCGAGCTTGAGCGCGCGCGCCATGTCGCGCTCGCGGTTGATGCCGGGGAAGACGAGGACGGCTGATTTCATGGAGTTGGTACTTCGTTCAATTCGAGACGTGTCTCTATGCGGTCAAGACGCCCTTCGTGGCGAACCAGCGTCGCGTGAATACCGGAAATCTCCTGGAACACGCCGGTAATTTCCTGACGGATACCATTCTGAGACGTTCGCGATGCCTGCATTTCCTGTTTCAACTCATCGATCTTGCCGTCGACCTGAGCCAAACGCGCCTGGACCGATTTCATCACTTCGAACATCAGCTCCATCGTCACGTCGGCCATTTGCTCGCCCCTTACGCCTTCAGTTCGATGGCATAGTTCTCGATCACGGTATTCGCCAAGAGCTTGTCGGCGGCGGCCTTCAGCGCCGCCTCCGCCTTGGCCTTGTCGGTCGCGGCGAGCTCGATGTCGAACACCTTGCCCTGGCGAACGCTGGCGACGCCATCCACACCGAGCGATTTCAGCGCGCCCTCGATCGCCTTGCCCTGCGGATCGAGGATGCCCGACTTCAACGTCACAGTCACACGTGCCTTCACGGTCGCCCCTTCAGCTTAGCTCTTCACCAGCACCGGACCGCTGCCGGCCGGCCGCTCGTTTTCAATCAGAATGCCGAGCCGCTTGGCGACCTCGGTATAGGCCTCGAGCAGACCACCGAGATCCCTGCGGAAACGGTCCTTGTCGAGCTTCTCGTTCGACTTGATGTCCCACAGCCGGCAGGAGTCCGGCGAGATCTCGTCGGCGACGATGATCCGCATCATCTCGTTCTCGAACAGCCGTCCGCACTCCATCTTGAAGTCGACGAGGCGGATGCCGATGCCGAGGAAGAGGCCGGTCAGGAAGTCGTTGACGCGGATGGCCAGCGCCATGATGTCGTCGATCTCCTGGGGCGTCGCCCAGCCGAAGGCGGTGATGTGCTCTTCCGACACCATCGGGTCGTTGAGCTGGTCGTTCTTATAATAGAACTCGATGATCGAGCGCGGCAGCTGGGTGCCCTCCTCGATCCCAAGCCGCTGCGACAGCGAGCCGGCGGCGACGTTCCGCACCACCACCTCGAGCGGCACGATCTCGACCTCGCGAATCAGCTGCTCGCGCATGTTGAGGCGGCGGATGAAGTGGGTCGGCACCCCGATGTCGTTGAGGTGCTGAAACAGGTACTCCGAAATCCGGTTGTTGAGGACGCCCTTGCCCTCGATCACCTGGTGTTTCTTGGCGTTGAACGCGGTCGCGTCGTCCTTGAAGTGCTGGATCAGGGTTCCCGGCTCGGGGCCTTCGTAAAGCACCTTGGCCTTGCCTTCATAAATACGGCGTCGACGGCTCATTGGGATGTACCGTGTTTTGTTGAAATCCATGGATTTGGGTGCTCCGAATGACTTGGGGTTACGACCCACGACGGAGCTGCCGCGGAGGCCTGGAACCTGGGTAATCCAACTGGAAACAGAACAAGAACCATGCCTGTTGGCAACCTATCCGATTGGCCCATCCAGCACAATCGATAGTGCCCCCTTGAGGGCACTTATACCGCCCTATCATAAAGGGCCGATTCCGCCAGTTTTGCCTGCGGCTTAACGGCTCGTTGTCTTGCCGATTCCTCCCACTTATCTAGGCAGGCATCGGGGCTGCCGCAACGCGCGGCGGCCCTCATTCAGCAAGGGAATTGGAACTTCAGCCATGAGCGAATTCAACAAGCGCGAGGAAGGTTTCGAGAAGAAGTTCGCCCTCGACGAGGAGCAGAAGTTCAAGGCTGAAGCCCGCCGGAACAAGCTGCTCGGCCTGTGGGCCGCCGAGAAGCTCGGCATCACGGGCGATGCCGCCAGCACCTATGCCAAGGAAGTGGTCGCCGCCGATTTCGAGGAAGCCGGTGATAACGACGTGCTGCACAAGGTTCTGAAGGACCTCACCGCCAAGGGCCATGCCGTCACCGAGCGCGATATCCGCGCCAAGATGGACGAGCTGCTGGCGGTGGCCGCGGCGCAGGTGAAGGCGGGAAACTGAGTTCCCGGGACACGACCAACCCGACTTTCATGCGCGCCGGACACCGTTCCGGCGCGCCGTGTTTGTGCCCCTCGTCCTGGTGAAATCGGCACGGAGGATGTCGAGCAGACGGCGGGAGGCGGCGCTGAGAAAGCCGCCATGCCGCGTCACGGCGACGATCTCGTGACTTGCGGCGAGATCGCCGACGCGGATCGTCGCGATCCTGGAGCTACCCAATTCCTCCGCCGCATTGCTTTGTGACAGCAGCGCGATCCCGAGCCCGGCCTCGACCAGGCGCTTCTGCGCCGTGAGGCTGTCGACCGGCGTCCAGGCGATCTCGCCGAGCCCGTGCGTCAGGAACAGGGCGAAGACGTGCGAGGCGGTGATTTCGCGGCGTCCCGGCACCTCTGGGAAGGCGATCCACCGCTCATCCCTGAGATCGGCAAGCTTGCCGACCCGGCGTCCCGCCAGCGGATGGTCCGGCGCACAGACCACCCAGAGCGGCTCGGCAAACAGCACCTCGCAATCGAGGTCACGCGAGCGGTCGCGGTCGTAACGCAACCCGATCGTCGCCTCGCCGCGCCGGATCAGGTCGCTGACCTCGGCGCTGGTCGCGGTGCGCAGCGTCAGCGCTACGTCCGGATGCCGCCGGGCAAAGCGCTTCAGCACGTTCGAAAGCCGCTCGCCGGCGAGCGTACCGGTCACCGCCAGCGCCACCGGGCCGGAATTGTCGCGCAGCAGCGCGCGCACGGCGTTCTCGGCATCCTGCGCCGCCGCCACCGCCCGTTCGGCATAGGGCACCATCACCCGCCCGGCATCGCTCAGCCGCGTCTTGCCCGCGATCCGCTCGAACAGGGGCACGCCGAGCTCCTGCTCGAGCAGCGCAATGCGCCGCGAAATCGCCGGCTGCGAGCGATGCAGCGCCTTGGCGGCATGCGAAATCCCGCCGCGCCGATGCACCACCAGGAACGTGTTGAGCGCGTCGCTGTCCATGCCGAACCTCATGCAAAAAGCTGATGATATCGAAAGAAATAACAAATTTGTCTGATGGACGAAACCGCCCTATCGCTGCTGCCAGTCGCTTTTGACAACAGCAGGAGTTCACATGCGCACCCAGGCGGACAAGGCAGCACGGTTTCGCGAGCTGCATCAGCGGCCCGGCGCCTTCATCATTCCAAATCCGTGGGACGCCGGGACGGCGAAGCTGCTCGCATCGATGGGTTTCGAGGCGCTCGCGACCACCAGCCTCGGGGTCGCCAACACGCTTGGCCGTTCGACCGTCAGCCTCGACGAGATCATCGAGAATTGCCGGGAGATCGCCGAGGCCACCGACCTGCCCGTCAACGCCGATCTGGAGAATTGCGGCGCCGACATGCCGAAGCTTGCGGCCGAGGCGATCCGGTTCGCCGCCGAAGCCGGCGCGGTCGGCGGCTCGATCGAGGATTCGACCGGCGACCCGCAGCGCCCGATCTATGATTTCACGCTCGCCGTCGAGCGGGTGCAGGCCGCGGTCGAGGCCGCGCGGGCGCTGCCCTTCCCGTTCACGCTGACGGCGCGGGCGGAGAACTTCCTGCACGGCCGCAAGGATCTCGACGACACCATCAAGCGGCTGCAGGCGTTCGAGGCCGCCGGCGCCGACGTGCTGTATTCGCCGGGCCTCTACGATCTCGCCACCATCAAGACCGTGGTGTCGTCGGTCAAGAAGCCGTTCAACCTCGTGATGGGCTATGCCGATCCGACCTTGACGGTCGAGCAGCTGTCGGCCGCCGGCGTCAAGCGCATCAGCGTCGGCGGCGCGATGCAGCGCCACGCGCTGGCTGCGTTCCTGCGCTGTGCCCGCGAGATGAAGGACAACGGCGCGTTCAGCTTCGTCCGCGACATGGCGCCGGTGAAGGAGGTCCGGGCCGCGTTCAACTGATCGGTCTCTCGCCGCGAGGTGCGCCGCCGGCCAGCGCGGCGCATGCCAGCGCCGCCCCGGATTGCCCGAGGCGGCGCCTTCTAGAATCTGGTATGCTGGCGCCGGCACCGCAAGCCCGGCCGAGGCGTTATCAGACCTGACGATTCATCGCGGGTCGCGGCTTGCAGCCAGCCTCAGGCAATGCCAAGAGAGCGGGATGTCCCAAGATCACATTTCCAACGTCCTCGCCGAACGTTACGCCTCGCCCGCCATGCGCGCCATCTGGAGCGGCGAAGGCAAGGTCCGCCTCGAACGCGACTACTGGATCGCCGTGCTGAAGGCCCAGCGCGATCTCGGGATCGCGGTGCCGGATGGCGTGATCGAGAGCTACGAGCGCGTCAAGGACCAGATCAACCTGGCCTCCATCATGAAGCGGGAGCGCGTCACCCGCCACGACGTCAAGGCGCGCATCGAGGAGTTCTGCGAGCTTGCCGGTCACGAGCATCTGCACAAGGGCATGACCAGCCGTGACCTCACCGAGAACGTCGAGCAATTGCAGGTCTACCGCGCGCTGCAGCTCATCGAGACCAAGAGCATCGCCGCGCTCATCCGCTTTGCCACGCGCGCGAAGCAATTGCGCGACATCCCGTTCACCGCGCGCACCCACAACGTCGCCGCGCAGGTCACAACGCTCGGCAAGCGCATCGCGATGTCCGGCGAGGAGATGCTGCTGGCGCATCAGAGCCTGGTCAACGTGCTGCAAACCTATCCGGCGCGCGGCCTGAAGGGCGCGGTGGGCACCCGTCTCGACCAGATCACCCTGTTCAATGGCGATGCCGGCAAGGCGCGCACGCTCGAGCAGCGCGTCCTCGTTCACCTCGGCCTGCCGAAGGCTCTCGATGCCGTCGGCCAAGTCTATCCGCGCAGCCTCGACTTCCGTGCGGTCAGCGTGCTCACCGAGCTCGCCAGCGGACCCGGCAATTTCGCCAAGACCATCCGCCTGATGGCGGGCCACGAACTCGCCAGCGAAGGTTTTGCCAAGGGCCAGGTCGGCTCCTCGGCGATGCCGCACAAGATGAACAGCCGTTCCTGCGAGCGCATCAACGGCCTGCATGTGATCCTGAAGGGCTATCTCGCGATGGCCGCAGGCCTTGCCGGCGATCAGTGGAACGAAGGCGACGTCTCCTGCTCGGTCGTCCGCCGCGTCATGCTGCCCGACGCCTTCCTCGCCATGGATGGCCTGCTCGAAACCCTGCTCACGGTGCTTGACCAGATGGAGGTGTTCGAAGCCGTCGTCGAGACCGAGCTCAACCGCTATCTGCCCTTCCTGCTGACCACCACGGTGATGATGGAAGCGGTCAAGAAGGGCGCGGGCCGTGAAGGCGCCCACGAGGCGATCAAGGAGCATGCCGTCGCGGCCATCGGCGACCTGCGCACCGGCAAGATCGTGCAGAACGATCTGCTGCAACGTCTCGCCGCCGACAGGCGTCTTGGCTTGAGCGCAGCCGAACTGCAGCTTGTGCTCGAGCAGGGCCGCGCCAACTCCGGCGACGCCGGCGCCCAGGTCGATTTCTTCGCCGAGCAGGTCGAGGCCCTGGCCAAGGCCAAGCCGGAAGCCGCGAGCTACGCGCCGGGAACGATCCTGTGATGTTTTTCGCGATCGGGTGAGTAGCGATTCCATTCGCTACTCGCCACGCGCACCCTTCTCACTCCTCCTTGAAGCCGTATTCCGGCACGTTGCCGCTGGCGCCGTAATATTTGTACGGCAGGAACTTGCCGCTCATGGTGATCTTGACGCGGTCGCCCTTCGGATTGGCGACCCGCTCCATCGCCATGTCGAAGTCGATCGCCGACATGATGCCGTCGCCGAACTCCTCCTCGATCAGCGCCTTCCACGCCGGGCCATTCACCATCACCATCTCGTAGAAGCGGTAGATCAAGGGATCGGTCGGCGGCATCGGCGTGCCGGTGCCGCGCATCGGCACCTCGTTGAGCATCGCGATCTCGGCCTTCGACAGCCCGAACAATTCCCCGGCGTTCGCCGCCTGCGGCTTCGTCAGCTTCATCTGGCCGAGGATCGCGCCCGTGATCAGCACGTCGGAATAGCCGCCGATCTTCTCGCAGATGTATTTCCAGCTCCAGCCCTTCTCGCGCTTGATGTCGAGCAGCTTCTCGGTGAGGTCTTCGCGTTTCATCAGGTTTCCTCCTCAGGCTTCAGCGCGCAGCGCTCTGCGCGGGATTGGGTTCGACGGCGCGTGGCGGCGAGACGATCACGGGCTCGCCGACGCCGGGCCGCACCGTCGGCACGCGGCGCGGATCGTGACCGGTCACCTCGGCGGCAAAGCTCTTGCTGCGGCTGACCAGGAAATCGACGATATGGTTGCGCAGCGCATAGTAATAGGGATGGCGGTGCAGGTCGATGCGGCCGCGCTCCTTCGGCAGCGGGTTCTCGACGATCTCGGCCAGCACGGCGCCGGGACCGTTGGTCATCAGGAAGATCTTGTCGGCGAGGAAGATCGCCTCATCGACGTCATGGGTGATCATGAAGGTGGTCTGCCCGGTCTCCAGGCAGATCCGCCGCACCTCGTCCTGCAGCGTGCCGCGGGTCAGCGCGTCCAGCGCCGAGAACGGCTCGTCCATCAGCATGATCTTCGGGGTGATCGACAGCGCCCGCGCGATGCCGACGCGCTGTTTCATGCCGCCGGAGAGCTCGGACGGATGCTTGTGCTCGGAGCCGGTGAGCCCGACGAGATCGATGAACTTCTGCGCATGCGCCTTCACCCGCGCACGGTCCCATTTGCGCCATTTCGAGCTGACGGCATAGGCGACATTGCCCAATACGGTGCGCCACGGCAGCAGCGCATGGCTTTGGAAGATCACGGCGCGGTCGAGGCTGGTGCCCTCGATCCCCTGACCGTCGACGATCACCGTGCCCTCGCTCGGCTCGTCGAGGCCGGCGAGGATGTTCAGCACCGTGGTCTTGCCGCAGCCGGAATGGCCGATCACGCAGCCGAACTCGCCACGCGCCATCGACAGCCAGAAATTCTCGAACACCGTGGTGATGCCGCCGCCCGCGCCCGGATAGCGCCGCGCGATGCCCTCGATGGAAATGAACTTGTCGGTCATCGCTACTCCGGAAACGTCACCATGCGCGTGAACCGCGCCAGCACCTGGTCGAGCAGCATGCCGACGAGGCCGATCAGGAGGATCGCGATGATCACATTGGTGATCGACAGGTTGTTCCACTCGTTCCAGACGAAGTAGCCGATGCCGGTGCCGCCGACGAGCATCTCGGCGGCGACGATCACGAGCCAGGCGATCCCGATCGAGATCCGCATGCCGGTCAGGATCGTCGGCGCCGCCGCCGGCAGGATCACGGTGAAGGCGCGCCTGATGGTGCCGACCTCGAGCGTGCGCGCGACGTTGATCCACTCCTTGCGCACGCCGGCGACCCCAAACGCGGTGTTGAGCAGCATCGGCCACACCGAGCAGATGAAAATGACGAAGATCGCGGAGATCGAGGAATCCTTGATCGTGTAGAGCGCGAGCGGCATCCAGGCCAGCGGCGAGATCGGCTTCAGCACCTGGATGAAGGGATCGAGCGCCCTGCTGATCAGGGGCGACATGCCGATCATGAAGCCGAGCGGAATCGCGACGACGACCGCGATCAGATAGCCGAGCCCGACGCGCCCGATCGAATAGGCGAGCTGGATGCCGAGCCCCTTGTCGTTCGGGCCATTGTCGTAGAACGGCCGCTTCAGATGCTCCCACAGCTTGGCGCCGACATCGAGCGGCCCGGGCATCGCCGACTTGCCCTGCGTCGCGGTCAGCCCCATCAGCCTGGCGTATTCGGGGCTCATCGCCGCCGTCGTGCCGCCGCTGCGGGTGGCGAGATGCCAAGCGCCGAGGAAGGCGCAGAGCAGCGCGATCGAGACGATGGCGGCGCGAAGACGGAGGGAGAAGGTCACGCGCACTCCCTCCCCGCGTCGTCCCTGCGAAAGCAGGGACCCATAACCACCGGCCCCAATTGGTGCGCTGAGTGTCTCCCCGCGCGCCTAACCGAGAGAGTACGGCGTATGGGTCCCTGCTTTCGCGGGGACGACGGCGTGGTTAGAATTTTTCGCCTCACGACGATTTCCTGATCTTGAAGCTCGCGAGATAATCGTCGGGCTTGGCCGGGTCGAAGCTCTTGCCCATCACCGAGAACGACTTGTACGAGGTGGCGGGTGGCGCGAGCCCCATCTCGGCCATCACCTTCTTGGTATCGGTGGCGAGATAGACCTGCTCAGCGACTGCCTTGTAGTCGACATCGCCCTTGATCTGGCCCCAGCGCTTCATCTGCGTCAGCATCCACACCGCAAAGGACTGCCAGGGGAACGGGTCGAAGTCGACGCGCTTCGGATCGGTCTTCACGCCGCCGAGGCCGTCGGCATAGGTGCCGGTCAACACCTGCTCCAGCACCGTCACCGGCGCGTTGATGTAGTTGGCCGGCGCAATCGCTTCCGCGATCTGCTTGCGGTTCTCGGCCTTCGCCGCGTAGCCGGTGGCATCCACGATCGCGCGGGTCAGCGCCGCGAAGGAATTCGGCGCCGTCGTGATGAACTCGCGGCTGGCGGCAAAGCTGCAGCAGGGATGGCCGTCCCAGATCTCCTTGGAGAGGATGTGCAGGAAGCCCACCCCGTCATAGATCGCGCGCTGGCAGATATTGTCGGGCGCGAGGAAACCGTCGATATTGTCGGCACGCAGATTGGCGACCATCTCCGGCGGCGGCACCGAGCGGAGCTGCACGTCGGTATCCGGATCGAGCCCATGCTCGGCGAGGTAATAGCGCAGCAGATAATTGTGCATGGAGTAGTCGAACGGAATGGCGAACTTCATGCCCTTCCAGTCCTTCGGATCGCGCCTGTCCTTGTGCTTCATCGCCAGCGTGATGCCCTGTCCGTTGATGTTCTCGATCGCAGGGACCGTGAACGGTATGGCGTTGGCGCCAAGGCCGAGCGAGATCGCGATCGGCATCGGCGCCAGCATATGGGCTGCGTCGTATTCCTTGTTGATGGTCTTGTCGCGAATGACCGCCCAGCCGGCGGTCTTCACCACCTCGACGTTGAGGCCCTGCTTGGCATAGAAGCCGAGCGGCGCCGCCATGATGATCGGGGTCGCGCAGGTGATCGGAATGAAGCCGACCTTGAGGTCCTTCTTCTCCGGCGGCCCGGCGTCGGCGAACGCCTCCGTCGCCGTCTTCAGCGGGAAGAACTGTGACAGCGCGGCGAGCGCCGTCGCGGCGCCAACCGATTTCAGGAAAGCGCGGCGCGCGACATCCTGCGGAAACACCGCCCGCATCACCGCCGACGCGACGATGCCTTCGTAGCGCTTCTGTTCGCTGAGATCGCCGACCGGCTCGCAGCGCAGCGTGCGCGCGGCCTGCTCATGCTCGGCGGCTGAGCGATGCCAGCCGCAGGCGCAACCCGATCGCGTGAGCACGCGGTCGGCGTCGAAGGGATCATCTGACGTGGACATGCTGCGCCCCATTGTCGCACCGAAACGCAGAGAGCTCCGCGATCCGGTTCATTGATCGGCGTCCGGCCGCGTTTTGCGCCGCCGGACACCAATAAGCATGCAGGTTCTATGCCGCCTTGCCGGTGACGACGGGCGCGGTCGGCAAGCCCTCATCGATCGGCAGCGACGGGTCGCGCGACCACTCGTTCCAGGAGCCGAAGTACATCCGCACGTCCTTCACGCCGGCGTTCTTCAGCGCCAGGAAGGTGTTCGAGGCGCGCGCACCCTTGAAGCAGTAGAGATAGACCGGCGTGGTCTGCGAGATGCCGACGGTGGCGCACTCCGCCAGGATCTCATCCTTCGACTTGAAGCGCGGGCCCTCGGCGGTCGGCTTCATCATGCGGTACCATTCCAGCCACACCGCGCCGGGGATGCGGCCCTTGCGCGGGCAGAAATCCTTGCCGTAGGGCGAGGAGCTTTCGCCGATCCACTCGTCGACGTCGCGCACGTCGAGGATCGCAACGCCGGGCTTGCCGACCGCCGCCAGCATCGCCTTGGCGTCGATCATGATGTCGCCGGCCTCCGGCACGATCGCAAAGGAGGTCTTCGCCGGCGCTGCAACGTCGGTGGTCACCGGAAGGTCGGCCGCCTTCCAGGCATCGAAGCCGCCATGCAGCACCTTCACCTTGGGATAACCCAGCATCGTCAGAAGATAGTAGCCGCGGCAGGATTGGCCGAAGCCGGAATTCATCGACTGCTCGTAGATCACGGCGGTCTCCTTGCCGGAGAGACCGGCGGCACCGAACGCGTCAGCGAACTTGGTCTTCAGCTCGTGGATGCCTTCCGGCGTCGAGGTCGCAAGGAACGTGAAGATGTCATGCACATTGACGGCACCGGGCAAATGGCCGGCCGCATAGGCATCCGGATTCCGCGTGTCGATGATGACACACGGGTCTTTCTTGACGAGCTCGGCAAGTTCGCCGGAGGTGATCAGAACGTCCGTCATGGCAGCCTCTCCTGTCTGTGGTTGCAGTTGTGGTGGTCCCGAACTTGTTTGAGCATGATCTCCGCGCAAACGCGTTCCGCGTTTGTCGCGAGGGAAAACCGGTTTCCACTTTTCCGGATCATGCTTCAGCCGTCCGCCAGCATCTTGCGCAGCTGCTTGGTGGCGGGCGTGACGATGGCGACGAAATAGGCCTCGCGCAGCCTGCGCTGGGCGCGGTGGCTCATCAGATAGCCGCGCGCGCCGCAATGGAGCATCGCGGCATGTGCGAATGCGACGCTGGCATCGCCGATCCGCAGCCGCAGTGCGACGACGCGGCGCCAGTAGCTGTCATCGGCATTGTAGGGATCGCTTGCCAGCGCCATCGTCTCCTTCTCGAACTCGGCATAGAGCTCGCGGAATTGCAGCGGCTGTTGCGGCAGATAGCGGTTGACGTGTCCGAGCGGCGCATGGACCTCGTCCATGATGTTGATGCAATCCTTCATCAGCCCAAGACCCATGCCGGCCTGCAACAGGATGAAGCCGGCGCGGATCTTCTTGACGAACGGCGCAGCCGGCTCGGCCAGGATCAGTTCGTCCGGCACGAACACGTCGCGAAACTGGACGCCATAGGTACCGGTGCCGTCCATCGCCAGGAACGGCTTGCAGGGCGTCAGCGTGATCGCGGGATCGGAGCAGTCGGCGAGGAACATCACGGTGCTGCCCGGCTCGCCGTTTGCGATGCCGCCCGGCTCGCCGCTGGCGATGCCGCCCGGCTCGCCCTTGGTGCCCTCGTCCTCGCGCTCGAAGATCGTGCCGAAGTAATGGCCGAGCCCGAGGTTCGACACCCAGGGCAGCGCACCGCGGACGATGTAGCCGCCCTCGACCTTGCGGCCCTTCAGCTTCAGCCGCTCGATGCCGAAGAAACTCTTCATCGGGTTGGAGAGCCCGGTGCCGCCGAGCACGCGCCCGCGCGAGAAGCAGTCACCGAAGCGCGCGGCGAGCTTCATGTTGGTGGAGTTGGCGACGTACCAGACCAGCGTGTTCTGGCACCACGCCATGAAGGCGGTGGCGCCACAGACCTCACCGAGCGCGGCCATCGACTGGATGGCCCAGCGCAGGTCGGCAGGACCTTCCTGCGGCACATGGCTGCTCCAGGCGCCGACCTTGCCGAGCCGGTGCAGGAATTCGCCGGGATAGACCGAGCCGGCATCGACCGCGGCTGCGATCGGCGCCAGCTCCTGACGGGCAAGGCGGGCAACCTCGTCCGCAATGGTCGGTGCGGGATCTCGAGCTGCGACCCGCGACAAAGCCAGTGAACCCATGGATGATCTCCGCACCTTGAATTGCCGGTCGGGCGTTTACGCGCTGACCTCGAGATTGACGGGACGGGTGAAGGTGTTGGCGACCGGCGACCACTTCTTCACATGCGCCACCAGCGCGTCGATCTCGGCCTGCGAGACCCCCTCGCACTCCATGTCGACCTTGACGCGGACGTCGGTGAAGCCGACCGGCTTCTCGCTGACGTCGCCGGTGCCCCACACCGCGGTGATGTTGAGATCGCCCTCGAGCTCGAGCTCGAGCTTGTTGACGATCCAGCCGCGATGCACGGCGTTGGCGTGCAGGCCGACAGCGAGGCAGGAGCCGAGCGCGGCGAGCGAGGCCTCGGAGGGATTGGGCGCGGTGTCGTCGCCGAGCAGGCCCGGCGGCTCGTCGACGATGTAGGGCGCGAGGTTGCGGATGTAGTTGGCGTGGCGGAACTTGCCCTCGGCGACCGTCTTGCACTTCAAGGTCTTGATGACCTTCGGGTTGGCCTTGCCATTGGCAATCAACTGCTCGAGCCCGCCTCTGTCGATCGGCGCGAGGCAGCCGGTCAGTGCGGTTTTCTGGGCGACAGCGGTCATCAGTTTTCTCCCTGGGAGCGATGGAATTGGTCAGGATACCGAACGGTCTGTTTCCTGCACGAAGCGTGCCAATCCTCCGCCAAATCAAAAGGCGAAGTCCCGCAGGTGCTTAAGCGGAGCTGCCTCCGGATTGATCAGCGCCGGCCTGCTCAATCACCAAGCAAATGCCGCGCGACCGCGATGATTTTCAGCGCATCGATGGGGCATGAAGATGCGACTTGATGATTCTGCCGCGCTCCGATTTACTGCCGCGCATGGCCAAATCGCTTGCGAAGAAAAAACCTGCCGCGGCGTTCACCGCCGGCAACGATGAATCGGCGCGCGGGCGCCTGCTGAACGCCGCGACCCATCTGTTCTGCAAGAACGGCATCAACGCCACCGGCATCGATGCGATCATCGACGAGGCCGGAACCGCGAAGACCACGCTCTACAAGCTGTTCGGCTCGAAGACCAACCTCGTGCATGCGGTGCTGGAGAGCGAAGGCCGGCAGTGGCGCGAATGGTTCATCGGCGCGATCGAGGCCGGCGGCGGCGATCCGCGGACCAAGTTGTCGCGGATCTTCCCTGCCCTGAAGACCTGGTTCGCCGAGGAGCGCTTCTACGGCTGCCCCTTCATCAACGCGGTCGCCGAGCACGACAAGGACGCCAAGCAGTTCCGCAACATCGCGCTGAAGCACAAGAAGGTGGTGCTGGCGCATATCGAGAAGCTCGCCGGCGAAATGGGCGCGGCCGAGCCGGCCGTGCTCGCGCACCAACTCGCGCTGTTGATCGACGGCGCCATCGTCGCGGCCATGGTGTCGTGCGATCCCGGCGTCGCCGACACCGCGGGGCTTGCCGCGGACAATCTGTTCGCGCCGGCCAAGATCAAGAAGCCGAAGCGCGCGGGCCGCGCGGACGAACTCATGGCGGTCTGAAATAAAAGGACGCCGCGAAATGGCGACGCCCCCCGATCGCCTCGTTGCCCGCCTCGATCGCCCGCGCGAAAATTGACAGCCGGCCGAACCGATTGTCGCGACCAACGGTCACATCGCAACCCCCGGCATCGGTCTTCAGCGGCGCTGATCGCCCGCGGGTTTACCTGTCGTCAATCACACCGCGCGATCCGCCGCGGCCTTAAACGCCTGTTAGGTCCGGCCCGGTCAATTGCCCGTGAAAGTACGAGGCAAGAACAATGCAGTCCGAAAAAGGACGATACAGCCAGCCGCGCTGGGGCGTGACGCGCTGGCTCGCCGATGCGGGTCCGGGCGTGCCCGATGACATCCGCGCGGCGCTGATCGGGGATCTCTACGGCTCGCTGCCGGTGTTCGCGGCCGGTGCGGTCAATACGGTTGCTGTCGCGGCCGTGATTGCGATCCGCGAGCCGACCGCGCCGTTCATCACCTGGGTCATCCTCGAACTCGTCATCTGCCTCTCGCGACTGGCGGTGCTGGTGGCTGCGCATCGCGCGGCGCGCGAGCGGCGGCCGACGCCGACCGATCTGCACCTCGTCCTTGCGGTCGCCTGGAGCACCAGTGTCGGCTTCGGCATCCTGATCAGCCTCGGAAGCGGCGACTGGGTGGTTGCGATGCTGGCCTCGCTGTCGGCGGCGGCGATGGTCGGCGGCATCTGCTTCCGCAACTTCAGCGCGCCGCGCCTTGCCGGCACCATGATCCTGCTCAGCCTCGGCCCGATCGTGCCCGGGGCGGCATTGGCCGGCGAGCCGCTGCTCTTCATCGTGTTCCTGCAAGTGCCGATGTATCTTGCGGCGATGACGGTCGCGGCCTTCCGCCTCAACAAAATGCTGATCGCGACCATGCGCGCCGAGCGCGAGAACGGCCATCTCGCCCATCACGACACCCTGACCAGCCTGCGCAATCGCGCCGGCTTCGTCGCCGCGTTGAACGCGAAGCTCGCGGCCCCGACCGGAGATAGCAGGCCGTTCGCGCTGCTGTTCCTCGACCTCGACAATTTCAAGCCGGTCAACGACACCTATGGCCATGCGGCCGGCGACCAGGTGCTGATGCTGGCCGCCGAGCGGCTGCGGCGCGCCCTGCCCGAGACCACAGTGATCGCGCGGCTCGGCGGCGATGAATTCGTGGTGCTGGCGAACGGCGTCACCGCCGAGCAGGCACTCGCCGTCGGTCATGGCATCATCCAGACCGTCACGATGCCCTACCGGCTCGCCGACGGCATCTTCGCAAAGGTCGGCGTCAGTGTCGGTGTCGCTGTTTCGCCCGAGCACGGTACCGAGGCCGAGGAGCTCCTGGCCGTTGCCGATGCCGCGCTCTATGAGGCCAAATCCGACGGCAAGGCGCAGTGCCGCCGGCCTCCGTCGCGACCAATGTCGCGGCGCTGCGCCGGCTGACGAAGAAGGACCCCGCACCGGCGTTCGATCGCGGCGCCGCCTGAGGCGACGTCCGGCAGAAATGCGCTCTACAGATCGAAATTCGTCGGCAGCATCACGACGTCGCGGATGGTCATGCCGCGCGGGCGGGTCAGCATGAACATCACGACCTCGGCGACGTCGCTGGCCTCCAGCAGGCTGCCCGCTGCCTTGGCCTCTTGCAGCTTCTCCGCCGGCCAGTCGGCGAGCAGCGCGCTGATCACGGGCCCCGGCGAGATCGAGCCGACGCGGATGCCGTGCTTGAACACCTGGCGCCGCACGGTCTGGACGAAGCAGTTGATCGCCCATTTCGACGAGGCATAGACCGGCTCCCATGGCGTCGGGAAATGCGCGGCGAGCGAGCTCGTCACGATGATGTCGCCGGTGCCGCGCCCGATCATGTGCGGCAGCACATCGTGCACGTTCTTCATCACGACGTTGACGTTGAGGTTCAACATCCGGTCGATCGCACTCGTATCCGCATCGACGAGGTCGCCGCCGACATAGATGCCGGCATTGGCATGCAGGATGTCGAGCTGGCCGGTCTTCTCGAGCACCCGCGGCAGCAGCGTGGCGCAGGCCTTCGGGTCGAGCAGGTCGATGACCAGCGGGATCACGGCATCGCCATGCCTGGCGGCGAGCGCCTGCAGCGCGGCGGCGTCGCGGTCGATCATCACCACGCGCGCGCCGGCCGCCAGCATCGCCTCGCTGCTGGCCAGTCCGATGCCCGACGCCGCTCCGGTCACGGCCGCGACCTTACCTTCCAATTGCTTCGCCATCGTCTCCACCCTGTCAGGTCCGTGCAGCACCTATCGCAACACATCATGGTCGCGATGTCAGCTCATCATGCGATGAGCAACTCCACGTTTGTCTGATCCCGTCACATGCGCAGCATGGGCGGCCGCGTAGCGAAACGGCGGCGCAGCCATTTTGCCGCCGGCCCGGCCGGCCGCTGCTTGTGCCAGACCACTTCGAGCGCGACGGGATGTGCGCCCTCGTCGAATTCCAGTTCGGGAATGGCGAGCTCATCGGCAACCTGCGAGCTCGCCATGATGTGCGCCGGAATCAGCGCCCAGCCGACGCCCTGCTTGAGGATCTGCAGGATCACCCAATGGCTCTCGACCCACCACACCTCGGCTGCGACACGCAATCGATGCCGCTCGGTGCCTTCGTTGCGCACCGTGACCATGATCTGGCGATGCCGCTTCAGCTCCTCCCAATCCACCCGGCCATGCACCAGCGGATGGTTCTTGCCGCAAACCAGCTGCAGCGGCACCCAGCCGATGGTCTTGAAGCCGAGCTCTGGCGGCAGGTGCTCCTGCCGCCACATCACGCCGACATCGGCCTTGCCGTCGAGCACGAGACGGCTGACGTCCTCCATGATCGGAAACAGCAGTTCCAGTTCGACATGGGGAAAACGCCCGGCGAATTCCGCGAACAGCTCGCCTACCGCGCTCTCCGGATAGAGCTCGTCGATCGCCACCACCAGGCGCTTCTCGACATGGGCCTCGAAACTGCTGGCGACACCGATCAGGTGCTCGCGGCGATCGAGGATCAGTTTTGCTTCCGGCAACAGCCGCGCCCCTGCCTCGGTCAGCACCGGATTGCGGCCGGCGCGGTCGAACAGCGCGATGCCGAGATCGGCCTCCAGATTGGCGACATGCGTGCTGACCGCTGATTGCGCCTTCTTCAAAAGCCGCGCCGCGCCGGAGAACGAGCCCTGCTCGGCCGCCGCCACGAAGGATTCGAGCTGGTCCATGGAAACCGACATATATCTGTTTTCCAGATAATACCTAACTTGGTTATGGCACAATATCAGATAGAAACCCGGTCGCAACGACGACAGCGTTTTCAAGCGAAGTGGATACCGGTTCGCGTGAAGAAAACGCGTCAAAACAAGAATCTAGAAAGGGTTTCAAAATGTCTATGCGTTCCTTCTCCGACCGGGTCAGGCACGCAGTCCTGTTCGAACTGATCGGTATCGCCATCTTCACGCCGGCGGCCGCCTGGCTGTTCAATCAGCCGGTCGCCCATATGGGCGTCATCGGAATCGTCTCGGCGACGGTAGCGACGGCCTGGAACTTGCTGTTCAATCTCGGCTTCGACCACGCGCTGGTCCGCGTCACCGGCCGTATCGCCAAGACGATGCCGATCCACGTCGCGCACGCGATGCTGTTCGAGGCCGGCCTGATCGTGCTGCTGATCCCGTTCGTCGCCTGGTATCTCGGCGTCTCGCTGTGGGCGGCGCTGATGATGGATATCTCCATCGTCGCGTTCTATCTGGTCTACGCGTTCGCCTTTAACATCGCCTACGATCGCGTGTTTCCGGTGCGCGAGCTCGACGCGCACGATCGCGCGGCGAACCGGGCTCTGGCGGCCTGATCGATCTCGGCGTCGGCGCGGCGGATCATGTGGTCTGCCGCGCCGCTCCGGACCCTGACACCGCGCGAATATTTCCGGCGATAGCGACTGCACACAAGTTCTGCCGCGCCTCACTCATAGACTGGTTTGATCCGGCTGAAGCACTATGGAAGCTTCAAGCCGACATGCCCGTCAGAGGCTGCCAACCGGCCAACAATGCCAAAACGGCCAACAACAAGAAACGGAGGACGACAATGCCAAGGAACCGTTCATCCCGGCTCACACGCCGTGATCTCATCAAGGGCACTGCCGCCACGTCGGCCACGCTGCTGCTCGGCACGCCCGCCATTGCCAAGGGCAAGACCGAGATCGTCATCGGCAATATCGACGCCTATTCGGGACCTGCTGCGGTCTATTCGTCGATCGGTCGCACGCCCGGCGGCTATTTCAAGATGATCAACGAGCAAGGCGGCATCAACGGCCGCATGATCAAGTACATCACCTATGACGACGCCTACAGCCCGGCCAAGACAGTGGAACAGGCGCGCAAGCTGGTCGAAGGCGACGAGATCGACGTGCTGTTCGCGCCGCTCGGCGCGCCGACCAATGCGGCGATCATGAAGTACATGAACCAGAAGAAGGTCCCGCACCTCTTCATCGCTTCCGGCGCGACCAAGTTCGGCGACTACAAGAATTTCCCCTACACCATGGGTTTCCAGCCCTGCTACCAGATCGAGGGCCGCGCCTTCGCGCAGCATGTGCTGTCGACACAGAACGACCCCAAGATCGGCATCGTCTACCAGAACGATGATTTCGGCCGCGACGTGTTGAAGGGTTTCAAGGACGGACTTGGCGCCAGGACGTCCGCGATCGTGGCGGAGCTGTCCTATGAGACCGCCGACCCGACCATCGACAGCCAGGTGGTCCGCTGCAAATCCGCCGGCGCCAACGTATTCATGAGCATGACCACGCCGAAATTCGCCGCCCAAGGCATCAAGAAGATCGCCGAGCTCGGCTGGCAGCCGGCGCACTACATCGGCAACAACGCCTCCTCCGCCGGCTCGACGCTGAAGGCCGCGGGCTTCGACGTCTCCAAGGGCATCATTTCGAGCGCCTATCTGAAGGATCCCGTCGACGCCGCCTGGGACAACGATCCCGCCATCCAGAAATGGCGCGCCTTCCTCGACAAATACGATCCGGCGGCGGCCAAGAACGACATCTACGCGGTCACCGGCTATCTCACCAGCCAGATCCTGGTTCAGGTGCTCAAGCAATGCGGCGACGACGTGTCGTCCGAAAGCATCATCAAGCAGGCGGCCAACCTGAAGGATTTCGAATCCGACATGCTGCTGCCGGGCATCCGGATCAACACCTCGCCATCAGACTATTATCCGCTCGAGCAGTTGCAACTGGTGCGCTTCAGCGGCGAGCGCTACGAGCCGATGGGACCGGTGATCGACGGCGGGATCTCGAAGGCCTGACCGTCCGATGCGTGCACCGCTGGCGTCGGCTTCCGATGGCAAAGCGGAAGCCGACCGGCTTGGGCGTCATCGGCGGCTCATGACCCGAACCGGATATTGCCGAATAGCCATTGTTAGCTCATTTGGCTCAACTGGCTCAGTTGACTAAGGGAGCGGCAGGAGAACGCGGCTCTTGTTTCCGGTCGCAAAGTCCTGTTTGCTTCAATGCAATGAGCACCACTCGCGAGACGAGTCCCCGCGGCAAATGTCAAACTGACTTCCTGCCGAGCGGGAGCGAATTGAGTGCGCTCATTCGCGCGCTCGATTGGTCCACGACCAGTTTGGGACCCATTGACGGATGGCCTGCACATCTCAAGAGCGCGGTCAGCCTCATGCTGCCTGCCAACGCACAAATCGTGCTGTTCTGGGGCGCGGACTTCGTGGCCCTCTACAACGACGCCTACGCACCGACCATCGGTGAGAAGCATCCAAGGGCACTTGGGCGGCCCGCGCGAGAGAACTGGGCGGAGCTTTGGGACGATCTTGAACCTCTGCTAAGGCGCGTCCTCGACACTGGTGAGACGGTCTTCGCCAAGGATCGTCCATTCTACATCGAGCGGCACGGCTATCCGGAGAACGTCTATTTCGACATCTCCTATTCCCCGGTTCGAAACGAGGCGGGCGACATAGGCGGCGTCCTCTGCATCGTGAACGAGACAACTGAACGCGTTGTGGCACAGCGAGAACTGGCCAGAGCGGAGAAGCGGCTCAGCCAAGCGCTAAGTGCCGCCGGAATGATAGGCACGTTCGACTGGCATGTGCCGACAGACACGTTCTATTCGGATGCGTATTTCGCACAAATGTTCTCAGTCGATCCCGCCAAGGGCGAGAAAGGCGCACCTTTGTCGGAATATGTCGCGGGCATCCATCCGGAGGACGTGGAGCGGACTACTGCGGCCGTGAGTCTCGCGGTCGCCACCGGAGAAAAGTACATCCAGGAATACCGGCTGCTCCACAAAGACGGAACCATCCGCTGGGTCGAGGCGCGCGGCGAATGCCTGAGAGACGCGAACGGCGAGCTTACCAACTTCGTCGGTGTCGTGGTGGACATCACCACTCAGAAGGAAGCGCAAGAGCATCAACGGTTGCTTGCGCGAGAGGCGAACCACCGGGTGAAAAACCTGTTCGCGATCTTCCACGGCATCATTAGCCTTAGTGCTCGATCAGCTCGAACGCCGCAAGAAATGGCACATTCGCTTCGCGGGCGGCTGGATGCCCTCATGCGGGCCAAGGACCTTATACGTCCGGGGATCATGGGTACGGAGGCGCATAGCGAACGGACGACGGTGGACGAGGTCGTGCGAACCGTCATGCAACCCTATGACGACGGCTCGCGCGACCGCATCATGATCGGCGGCCCCGATGTGCCTGTAGGCGTGATGGCCGTAACGAGCTTCGCCCTTGCGCTGCACGAAATTGCGACGAATGCAGCCAAATACGGGGCACTCTCGGAGCCGAGCGGGGCGATCCGTATCAAATGGGAGACGCAAGGTGGCGACTTGCATTTTGAGTGGGATGAGACCGGCGGGCCCATGATTGCCGTCCCGCCGCAAGCCGCCGGCTTTGGCAGCGTACTCACGGAGCGCAGTATTGCCGGTCAGCTCGGGGGCAAGATCGAATACGACTGGCGGCAGAACGGCCTCAAGATAAGGATCAAGGCTCCTTTGGATCGCCTTGGGGTTTGAGGACAGAAAGGGACGACAAGGTTTCTCCTCCTTGTGGACCTTGATGGAAGTCGCGGGGCTCGCCTAGCTGGCGTATCTGAGATAGCCTGCAGCGCCCTTGAACGTGACGAGCCGCCATGCTCACGCTCTATTCCTATCCGCCGTTGTTCGGCGTCGCCGACAACAATGGCTATGGCCTGAAGGTATTCGCTTTCCTGAAGCTCGCCGGCGTGCCGTTCCGGCACGAGCACATCTTCGATGCGTCGAAGGCGCCGCGCCAGCAATTGCCCTATATCGTTGACGGCCGTGACACTGTCGGCGACAGCGAGACCATCCTCGCCTATGTCACCGGAAAATATGGCGTGACGCTGGATGCCGCGCTGACGCCGGCGCAGCGCACGACCAACCTGCTCGTCACGCGGACGCTCGACGATCTCTACTGGGTGATGTCCTATTCGCGCTGGCAGGATGAGCGCTACTGGCCCCAGTTCCGCGATGCGCTCAAGCGCGAACATCCGGGCCTCACCGACGACGGCTTGATGAAGGCCAAGGAGTTCAACGCCCGGCGCTATTACTACCAGGGCATCGGCCGCTTCGAGCCCGACGCCGCGATGGCCCGCGGGCTCGCCGATCTCGCCGCACTGGCGAGCCTGATCCCGAGCCGAGGCTATGTGCATGGCGACAAACCGACGACCGTCGATGCCGGCATCTATGGCTTCGTGGCCAACATCTACTTCTACGACATCAAGACGCCGCTGAAGCAATTCGTGGTCTCGCACGAGGCTCTGGTACAACATTGCCGCACCATCCACGCGGCAGTGAGCAAGTGAGCCGGGGCCAACTCGACCTCTGACTCGCAATATGACCTTCGCGGCCGGGAGCGAACTGGCGGTTGCTCGGGCGTAGCTGGATATATCTGCGCTGGCGTGTCGCAGCCGGCCTCTCACAAACAGATCAATTTCAGGGGTAGTATCGCGTCCTTGGGCTAGCTGCGGAGCCGGTCATGGCTTCAAAATTGTCTTCGGGCCTTTTCGCGTCAGTACTCGTTGGAGCAGCAGTGCTTTTGATTGCAGGTCCGCCACCTGCATGGGGCCTGCTGTTGCTCGGCTCCTTCGCACTGGCGGCGCTCTACATCGTCGCGAGAATGAGGTCGCGCTACGATCCGCTCGATCCACGCTTCGGCAGCTGCATCCCTCCGATGTCCAGGCCGAAGGGCAGCGGCGGCAATGACTCCACCGCCTGAGCGCCGTCCAGCATCGATCAGATACGGATCGTGCGAAGACGTGCTGATAGCCTGAAGCCGACATGGGAAGCGCGGCGGCTGCAGTTCGCATTCCATTTGGAATTTTGTGCAGTTTGTTTCAGACGACACCCGTCGGATTTTTCAGCACCAGGAGATTGATCAAATGCAGACGCCTACCGCAAACCCCCGAGGAGCAGAGTTTTGGAACAGCACCATGGGGCACTCATGGGTTTCGCAGCAAGCCGTGATCAGCGATGTCTTCACGTCGGTCACCGGCGTCAGCCTGGGTGCTGCGGCGGCAAAGCCGGGTGATCATGTGATCGATATCGGATGCGGCACCGGTGACACATTGTTGGCGTTCGCCAGGATTGTTGGTCCGTCAGGTGCCGTGTTGGGTGTCGATATCTCGGTCCCGATGCTGGATCTGGCCAGGCATCGTGTCGCCGAGGCGAGGCTTGGCAACGTCACTTGTGCGCTGGCCGACGCGACGATCTACGGGTTCGAACCTCGCTGGGCGGATCTGGTGTATTCGCGCTTTGGCCTGATGTTCTTCGATGACCCGGTCAAGGCCTTCACCAACATCCGCAGCGGCATGAAGGCGGGCGGGCGGCTGGTGTTCGTCTGTTTTCGCACCATGCCGGAGTCGCCGTGGTTTCGCGTGCCGATCGAGGCGGCACGACCGCACGTGCCGCCACAACCGCCGCTCGATCCATCGGCGCCTGGGATGTTTTCGTTCGCGCGCGAGGAGCGCGTCCGCGGCATCCTGACCGAGGCCGGGTTTCACGAGATTGCGCTCAAGGCCACCGACGTGCCGATCCATGGCGGCGACATCACGCAAAGCATGGCCTTCATCACGCAGGCCGGCCCGCTGCCTGCGCTGCTCGAGAATGCCACGGACGATCAACGTCATCGCGCCATAGAAGCGGTACGCAACGCGCTCGCCGCAAGCATCGGAGCCGATGGGCGCGATCTGCATGTGGGTCTGTGGCTCGTGTCGGCGCTAGCCTAGCGAGATGCCGCGTTCCGGATTGCGAAGGCAGATACCACGCCATCCGCGCCGCACCCGCGCCTGCGGTCGGCACTCGGCTTTCCCTGCGCCTTCTGTAATCGGAGCGGCGAAACGAGGAGCAAAGCTCGGGCGAAGCGAGGCTCGAGAACGCGTATGTGTGACTCACCGGCCGCGCAACAAACACAGTGTCGTCCCTGCGAAAGCAGGGACCCATAACCACAGATGCTGATTGTCTTGCGACGATGGAACGACGAGTCACTTCAACAACACAAGCCACGGCGTATGGGTCCCTGCTCCCGTGCGCAATTGCGCACTAGGCAGGGACGACGCGTGGAGGGAGCTACGCGCTCAAGTCCACGCGTACGACGGGGAGAGAGAAGCGGCGAACTTCACCGCCCCTGCTGCAACCCCGCCTCAAGCCGCGCGAGTTCGCCGTCGAGATCGCGCTCGACTTCGGCCACGTGCATGTCGACCACCCGATAGTCGCGCGCCTCGAGCCAGGCTCTGCGCTTGGCGCGGTCGGCTCCGATGGCCTCGCTCTCGTTCGGGTTGACCAGTTCGATCGCGAGCCGGTGCACGAAGGAGACGAAGTCGGGGATGTGGCGGCCGACCGGGGTCTGGCGCTTGAACTGGCCGGCGAAGCGGCGGTCCCGTGTCAGCGCCTGCCACAGGATCCGTTCGGCGTCGGTCGGATTGCGGCGGAGCAGCCGGGCGAGCCCGCGCACGGTGCTGCTGCTGTCGGCGGTCGCGCCACCCTGCCCCTGCTCGGCGAGCAGCGCCCGCAGCCGGGTCGCCTGGGCCCCATCCAGCACGCCGCCCTTGGCGGGGCCCTTGCGGCCCTCGGCGATCGCCATCACCACGCCGTGCAGCGTGTGCATGTCCTGCTTGGTCGGATCCATCCGGGTGAAGATGTTGCGCAGGTTCACCAGCATGGTGTCGCGCTTCTCCGCCGGCCGCAGGAACTCGACCTTGTCGAGCTCGGCGACGAGGTTGTCGAAGAACGCCTGCATCTGGTGCTGGGAGGCCGGCTCGGACCGCTCGGGCATCGCGAACGGCAGCGCGCCGGCGGTCGAGAGCTTGAACCACTCGTAGCCCATCAACAGCACCGCCTGCGCCAGATTGAGCGAAGCGAAGCCCGGATTCACCGGGAAGGTGATGATGCGGTTGGCGAGCGCGACCTCCTCATTGGTCAGGCCGGCGCGCTCGCGCCCGAACAGAATGCCGGCGCCGCCGCCGGATGCGACATGACCGACGATCTCACCCGCCGCGCCTTCCGGCCCGACCACCGGCTTGGCCTGGTCGTGGGCCCGGGCGGTGGTCGCAAACACCAGCGTGAGATCGGCGATCGCCTGCTCGACCGTGTCGAACAGCTCGACGGAACCGATGATGTGGTCGGCACCGGCGGCGGCGCGCTGGGCGGCAATGTTCGGCCAGCCGTCGCGCGGGTTGACGATGCGCATCCTCGACAGCGCGAAGTTGCCCATCGCGCGCGCGGCCATGCCGATGTTCTCGCCAAGCTGCGGCTCGACCAGGATGACGACGGGACCGGCAAGGTCGTGCCCTGCCTTGGTCTTGTCGGTGCCGGACATCTCACTTCACTTTCTGATTCAACGTCTGAAGATTTTGAATCAGCTTCCAAAGCGGCTGCTTCAAAATCTCAAGCAGGGGCCCAAGACCGCATCGACCAGCTTTGCACCGGTTTTGCGCGGGACCATTTTCTCCAAGGAGATAACAGGGTTAGCGGCGTTTGCGAATCCTCAATCGGAGTCCCAATCGCACGAAGCGAAGGCAGCCGCTTGCGCGCACTTGGCCTTCGGATAGGCTATCAACCACAACCAAAGCGAAGCTGTAAAGGCACGCTTGAGACGCCGGTTGAACAGCGAGGCACCTTGGGGGGACGACGATGCGGGGCAGATGGACGCTGGCGATTTTGGGCCTGATCTTGATCGTGGCGGGGGGCCTGCTCGCCCACTTCACGCAGACCGCCGGCGGCATCCGAATCGAGGATGTGCGCTTCAAGGGCGCCAAGGGCAATACCATGAGCGCCCTGCTCTACATCCCACCGAATGCCACGCCGCAGATCCCGGCGCCCGGCATCCTCGCCGTCCACGGCTATATCAATTCGCGCGAGACCCAGGACGGCTTCGCCATCGAGTTCGCCCGCCGCGGCTACGTGGTGCTCGCGCTCGACCAGACCGGCCACGGCTATAGCGACCCACCCTCCTTCGCCAACGGTTTTGGCGGACCTGACGGCCTTGCCTATCTCCGCAGCCTCCAATTCGTCGACAAGGAGAACATCGGGCTCGAGGGCCATTCGATGGGCGGCTGGACCGTGCTGGCGGCCGCCGCAGCGATGCCCAACGACTACAAGTCGATGGTGCTGGAGGGCTCGTCCACCGGCAAGCCATTCGCCGCCGAGGGCACCGTGAACTGGCCGCGCAACACCGCGCTGGTGTTCGCGCAGTACGAGGAATTCCCCGACCTGATGTGGGGCGTCCAGCTCGCGCGCGACGTCACCAAGAGCCCAAAGCTCTGGGCGCTGTTCGGCACGCAGGGCGCGGTCGAGCCGGGCAAGGTCTATGGCGATCCGGCCAACGGCACCGCGCGGGTGCTGTACACCCCGGCGATGACCCATCCGGCCGAGCACATCTCGCATGAGGCGATCGGCTACAGCCTCGACTGGTTCGCCAAGACACTGAAGGGCGGCACCCCGCGTCCGGTCGACGACCAGATCTGGTTCCGCAAGGAGATCGGCACGCTCCTCGCCCTCATCGGTTTCATTGCCCTGGTCATCGGGACGTTCGACGGCTTGCTGGAGGCCAAGGTGTTCTCCCGCCTGCGGCTGCCGGCGGTTGCCGACGGCACGATGCCGCCGCATCAGGCCGCGAGCGGCCGGCGCTGGACCACGGCGTTCATCCTGTCCGCCTTCATCCCGGCGCTGACCTATTACCCGGCCTTTGCGCTGGGCGGCACTTTCGTCACCCCAAGTGCGTTCCTGCCGCAGGGCATCACCAACCAGATCCTGGTCTGGGCCATCATCAACGGTCTGATCACGCTCGCCCTGATGCGGTTTGCCCCGAAGCGCGCCAGCCGGACCGGCCTCGTCGGTCAATCCGTCGTGATCGCGCTGGCTTCGGTCGCGGTCGGCTATGCCGCGTTGTGGCTCGCCGACCTCGCCTTCAAGATCGACTTCCGCTTCTGGATCGTCGCACTCAAGTTGATGAGCGCGAAGCAATTCCTCATCTTCCTGATCTATCTGATTCCGTTCACGGCGTTTTTCGTCGTGGCGCTGCACGTGCTGCACCGGAATTTCTCGACCATGGATGCGCCGCGCGGGGCGCTGTACCTGACCAACATCCTGGCGCTGACGTTCGGTTTCATCGTGTTGCTGGCGCTGCAATACGGCACGCTGTGGCTGACGGGGAAGCTGTTCAACCCGGTCCCGGACCCCGGTTTCGTGCCGCTCTCGACCATCGTCGCGATCCAGTTCGTGCCGCTGCTCGCGATCGTCGCCGTGATCGCGACCTTCACCTGGCGGCGGACCGGATCGAGCCTGCCGGGCGCCCTGATCGCGGGCCTGTTCGTGACCTGGTACATCGTCGCGGGGACGGCCACTCAGGTCCCATTTTAGGTGAAAAGATGGGCTGAAAGTGCATAACCCCTCCGCTTCCGCCCGCCCCCGGGCGGTGCTATAGCGCAGGCATCTTTTCCATCCCCGCCGTCAAAAGCGCGCCGTTCCCAAGAGGGCCTCCCCATCATGGCAAAAATCAAGGTATCCAACCCCGTCGTCGAGCTTGATGGCGACGAGATGACCCGGATCATCTGGCAGTACATCAAGGACAAGCTGATCAACCCGTTCCTGGATGTCGAACTGCTCTATTTCGATCTGGGCATGGAATACCGCGATGAGACCAACGACCAGGTGACCATCGACGCCGCCGAAGCCATCAAGAAGGTCGGCGTCGGCGTCAAATGCGCCACCATCACCCCCGACGAGGCCCGGGTGAAGGAATTCGGCCTGAAGCAGATGTGGAAGTCGCCGAACGGCACCATCCGCAACATCCTCGGAGGCTGCATCTTCCGCGAGCCGATCATCTGCAAGAACGTGCCGCGCCTGGTTCCCGGCTGGACCAAGCCGATCATCATCGGCCGCCATGCCTATGGCGACCAGTACCGCGCCACCGACATCAAGTTCCCCGGCAAGGGCACGCTGTCGCTGAAGTTCGTCGGCGAGGACGGCACCGTGATCGAGAAGGAAGTGTTCAAGGCGCCCGGCGCCGGCGTCGCGATGGAGATGTACAATCTCGACGACTCCATCACCGATTTCGCCCGCGCCTCGTTCAACTACGGCCTGATGCGCAACTACCCGGTCTATCTGTCGACCAAGAACACGATTCTGAAGGTCTATGACGGCCGCTTCAAGGACATCTTCCAGGACGTCTTCGACCGCGAGTTCAAGAAGGAATTCGACGCCAAGGGCCTGACCTACGAGCACCGCCTGATCGACGACATGGTGGCCTCGGCGCTGAAATGGTCCGGCGGCTATGTCTGGGCCTGCAAGAACTATGACGGCGACGTGCAGTCCGACACCGTGGCCCAGGGCTACGGCTCGCTCGGCCTGATGACCTCGGTGCTGCTCACCCCGGACGGCAAGACCGTGGAAGCCGAGGCCGCCCACGGCACCGTGACCCGCCACTACCGCGAGCACCAGAAGGGCAAGGAGACCTCGACCAACTCGATCGCGTCGATCTTCGCCTGGACCCGTGGCCTCGCCCATCGCGCCAAGCTCGACAACAACGAGGCGCTGGCGAAGTTCGCCACCACCCTGGAGAAGGTCTGCGTCGCGACCGTCGAAGAGGGCTACATGACCAAGGACCTCGCGCTCCTGGTCGGCGCCGACCAGCGCTGGCTCTCGACCACCGGATTCCTCGACAAGGTGTCCGACAACCTCGTGAAGGCGATCGCGGCCTGAGGCCGTCATCCTGGGAAGACAGGTGCGAGCATGACCATGGCCCTTGTCAGAGCCGTCGTGCTCGCATCGTTCTCGCTCACCGGGTCGGCGGCATTCGCTGCCGGCCCCCTGCCCGACGCGGTCGCGGCGCCCGGCGAGTCCCCGGTTCTGTCGGTCCATGCCGAGGGCGTGCAGGTCTATGAGTGCAAGCCGGTCACCGACGGCAAGCTCGCCTGGTCGTTCCGCGAACCGGTCGCGACCCTGATCGCCGACGGCCGCACGGTCGGCCGGCATTATGCGGGTCCGAACTGGGAGCATGTCGACGGCAGCGCCGTGACCGCCCGCACCGCCGGCAGCGCACCCGGCGCAACGCCTTCCGACATTGCCTGGCTGAAGCTCGAGGTGATTGCCCACCGCGGCAATGGCCTCTTCTCCGGCGTCGCAACCGTGCAGCGGATCAACACCTCGGGCGGCGAGCTCAGCGGCGCCTGCGACAAATCGGGCGCGCTGAAGGGCGCGGCATATTCGGCGGATTACGTGTTCCTGCGACGGGACTGAGCGTTTTCGAGCGAAGTGGGTAACCGGTCCGCGTGAAGAAAACGCGTCAAACGAAGAATCGAGAGCCTCGTTCCGATTCAATCGGAATGAGGTTCTAGTCGCGGATGCCGCCGTCGGTCTCGCGCGGCGCCTGGGCGATCTCTGCGGCGGCCAGGTCGCCGCCGGCCGCGAGCGGATCGGCAAGCCGCGCCTCGGCGGTCTCCCGGACATGCGCGGCGAGCGCCGGCATGCGCTCGATCAGGGCATGGAAGTCCTGCGCATCGAGCACCAGGAGCTTGGTCTTGCGCGTCGCGGTCACCGTGCCGGAGCGGCTGGTCCGCCGCAGCAGCGCGATCTCGCCGAAGAACGCGCCGTCGGCGAGCCGCACAAGCTGGCTCGGCAGGTCGATCTCGACCTCGCCCGCGGTGATGAAATACATCGATGAGGCCGCATCGCCGCGCCGCACCAGCACCTCGCCGGCCTCGATGGTCTGCGACCGCAATAGCCGCATGATGTCGGAAATATCGGCGGCGCCAAGATGCGAGAACAGCGGCACCCGCGCCAGCATGCCCCAGGTCACGACGAAGTCGCGGCGCCGGACCTCGTCGGCAAACGCGGTCGAGATGATCGCGACCGGCAGCGCGATCATCGCGAAGCCGACCACGATCGCGACCACCGTGACGGTCCGACCGAGCGGCGTTATCGGGATGACGTCGCCGTAACCGACGGTGCCGAGCGTCACGATCGCCCACCACATCGCCTGCGGCATGGTGCCGAACTTGTCCGGCTGCACTTTGTGCTCGATGGCATAGAGCAGCGAGGCGAACAGCAGCACCGCGCCGGTCAGGATCACGACGCAGCCGAACAGCGTGCGCCGCTCGGCATGCAGCGCCGCCAGCAGCGAGCGCATCGCGGTCGAATAGCGCACCAGCTTGAGGAACGGCAGCATGCCGAACAGCACCAGCGCGGTCTTGTCACCGATGGCAAGCGCGATGGCCGACGGCAGGAAGGCGAGCAGGTCGATCACGCCGAGCGCCGAGAAGCCGTATTCCAGCCGTGCCCGTGCCGGCGTCATATCGCGCAGCGAGTGGCCGACCACGCTCCAGAGCCGCGCGGCATATTCCAGCGCGAAGGCGATGACCGCCGCGATCTCGATGGTCGTCAGCAGCCAGCCGAATTGCGCATCGATCTCGGGCACGGAGGCCAGGATCGCCGCCAGCACATCGACGGCGATGATAGCGACGATGACCCGGGCAAAGCGCAAGCCGCCCGAATGCGGCAGATCATCGCGTTCGAGCAGCTCGTAGAGACGGTCACGCAGCCCGGGATCGCTGATCGTGGGCTTGAGCGGAGCCGTCGCCACGATCAGCCTCTCCGTCAGGCGCCGGCCGATGCCTGTTGAGTCATGGCCTGTTCGATCGCCGACAGCGCGGCGTCCGCCTTGGCGCCGTCGGGCCCACCGGCCTGCGCCATGTCGGGCCGGCCGCCCCCGCCCTTGCCGCCGAGCACCTCGGAGCCCTTGCGCACGAGCTCTACCGCGTTGAACCGCGCGGTCAGATCGGCGGTGACGCCGACCACGATGCCCGCCTTGCCGTCCTCGGTGACGCCGACGATCGCGACCACGCCCGAGCCGATCTGCTTCTTGCCGTCGTCGACGAGACTCTTGAGATCCTTGGTCTCGACGCCCTCGACCGCGCGCGCGAGCAGCTTGACATTGCCGACCTCGCGAACGGCTGAGGCGGCGCCGTTCGACGCACCGCCGCCGCCCATCGCGAGCTTCTTGCGGGCATCAGACAGATCGCGCTCGAGCTTCTTGCGCTCCTCCATCAGCGCGGCGATGCGCGCCGGCACGTCGTCGATCGTGGTGCGCAGCTCCAGCGCCGCGGTCTTGGCCAGCGCGATGGTGTCGTTGGCGTGCTTGCGCGCGTGATGCCCGGTCAGCGCCTCGATGCGGCGCACGCCGGACGCCACCGCGCCCTCGCTGGTCACCGAGATCAAGCCGATGTCGCCGGTGCGGCGGACATGGGTGCCGCCGCAGAGCTCGACCGACCAGCCAAGCGCGTTCTGGCCGTGATCGCGGGCGCCCCTGCCCATCGACACGACGCGAACCTCGTCGCCGTACTTCTCGCCGAACAGCGCGCGGGCGCCGGCCTCGCGGGCATCGTCGACGCCCATGACCCGGGTCGTGACCTCGTCATTCTCCAGCACGACATCATTGGCGATGTCCTCGATCCGGGCGAGCTCTTCCGGCGTGATCTGCTTCGGATGCACGAAGTCGAAGCGCAGCCGGTCCGGCGTGACCAGCGAGCCGCGCTGGGCGATGTGATCGCCGAGCACCTGGCGCAGCGCCTCGTGCAACAAATGCGTTGCCGAATGGTTGGCGCGGATCGACGAACGCCTGGCGTGGTCGACCTCGAGCTGCAGCGCGGTGCCGACACCGAGCGTGCCCTGCTCCACCGTGCCGAGATGCACGAACAGATCGCCGGCCTTCTTCTGCGTGTCGGTGACGCGGAACTTGACGCCCTCGCCGGTGAGCACGCCGATGTCGCCGACCTGGCCGCCGGACTCGCCGTAGAACGGGGTCTGGTTCAGCACGATCGCGCCGCTCTCGCCGGCCTTGAGTGCGTCGACCTCGGCGCCGTCCTTGATCAGCGCCGTCACCGCGCCTTCCGCGCTCTCGGTCTCGTAGCCGAGGAATTCGGTCGCGCCGAGCTTCTCGCGCAGCGGGAACCAGATCGCCTCGCTCGCCGCCTCGCCCGAGCCTGCCCAGGAGGCACGCGCCTTCACGCGCTGCCGCTCCATCGCGTCGGTGAACGACGCCTGGTCGACGCTGATGCCGCGCGACTTCAGCGCGTCCTGCGTCAGATCCAGCGGGAAGCCATAGGTGTCGTACAGCGTGAACGCAGTGTCGCCGTCGAACATGTCGCCCTTCTTGAGGCCGGCGCTCTTCTCGTCGAGGATCGACAGGCCCCGCGCCAGCGTCTTGCGGAAGCGCGCCTCCTCCAGCCGCAGCGTCTCCTCGATCAGCTTCTCGGCGCGGACCAGATCCGGATAGGCCTGGCCCATCTCGCGGACCAGCGCCCAGACCAGGCGATGCATCAGCGGCTCGCTCGCGCCCAAGAGCTGCGCATGGCGCATCGCGCGGCGCATGATCCGGCGCAGCACGTAGCCGCGGCCCTCGTTCGACGGCAGCACGCCGTCGGTGATCAGGAACGCCGACGAGCGCAGATGGTCGGCGATCACCCGATACGACCCAACGTTCTGCTCGTTCGGACCGTGCCCGAGGGTAGACGCGGCGGCATCGATCAGGTTGCGGAACAGATCGGTCTCGAACACGCTCTCGACGCCCTGCAGGATGGCCGCCATGCGCTCCAGCCCCATGCCGGTGTCGATCGAGGGACGCGGCAGCGCCACGCGCTCCTCCTTCGTCACCTGCTCGTACTGCATGAACACCAGGTTCCAGAATTCGAGGAAGCGATCGCCATCCTCCTCCGGGCTGCCCGGAGGGCCGCCCCAGATGTGCTCGCCGCGGTCGATGAAGATTTCGGAGCACGGGCCGCACGGACCGGTATCGCCCATCGCCCAGAAATTGTCCGAGGTCGGGATGCGGATGATGCGGTCATCCGAGAAGCCCGCGATCTTCTTCCAGTAGCCGGCCGCCTCGTCGTCGGTATGGTAGACGGTGACCAGCAGCTTGTCCTTCTTCAGCCCGAAATCCTTGGTGATCAGATTCCAGGCGAGCTCGATCGCGCGCTCCTTGAAGTAATCGCCGAACGAGAAGTTGCCGAGCATCTCGAAGAAGGTGAGATGGCGCGCGGTGTAGCCGACATTGTCGAGGTCGTTATGCTTGCCGCCGGCGCGCACGCATTTCTGCGACGTCGTGGCGCGCTGATAGCCGCGCTTCTCGACGCCGGTGAAGACGTTCTTGAACTGCACCATGCCGGCATTGGTGAACATCAAGGTCGGGTCGTTGCGCGGAACCAGCGGCGACGAGGCCACGATCTCGTGCCCGTTCTCCTTGAAGAAGTTCAGAAATGTCGACCTGATGTCGTTGACGCTGCTCATGTTCATCCAATCGGAAAAAGGGGCCGGCCAGCCGCAAAAAGGCGTCATTTTCCGGCCGAACGCTTTTAGACATTGCCAGCTGCGGTGTCCAGAAACTGTGCAGGCGGATCATGGGCTTGCCGCGGCAGCACAAAGCCCATTGGATAGTTGCTGCAGCTGCGTTGACAGTCTTGGTGGCGCCGTGTTTTCTACCTACCTATACCTAGTCACGTCGGGAGAGACCGGCCTTACGGCCGGCGCCGAAGGAGCAACCGCCCCGGAAACTCTCAGGCAAAAGGACCGCGTGACGTCTGACATCTGGAAAGAGACGCTGGGGTTCGCCCCGATGCGTCCGCCGACGGGATAATACTCTCAGGCACAGCGACAGATGGGGCTTTCTGCAGGTTTCTCAAGGGGAAATAGGTCCCCGACGGGAACCGCGAGGGCCCTGTGATGCTTGCACGCGAAACTTCCCCGCTGAAACAGACCCCGCTACACGCGCTGCACCTTGCGCGCGGCGCCAAGATGGTGCCGTTCGCCGGCTACGACATGCCGGTGCAATATGCGGCCGGCGTGCTCAAGGAGCATCTGCACACCCGCAAGGAAGCCGGCCTGTTCGACGTGTCGCACATGGGCCAGCTCGTGCTGAAGGCCAAATCCGGCAAGGTCGCCGATGCTGCGCTCGCACTGGAAAAACTAGTGCCGCAGGACATCGTCGGTATTGCGCCGGGACGGCAGCGTTACGCGCAATTCACCAACAATGACGGCGGCCTGCTCGACGACCTGATGGTCGCGAATTTCGGCGATCACCTGTTCCTGGTGGTCAACGCCGCCTGCAAGGCCGAGGACGAGGCGCATCTGCGCGCTAGCCTCGCCGACGCTTGCGAGATCGTATCGCTGGCCGACCGCGCGCTGATCGCGCTGCAGGGGCCGAAGGCCGAATCGGCGCTGGCGAAACTTTGTGCAGATGTCAGTTCGATGAGATTCATGGACGCCGGTCCGCGCCGCGTCGGCGACGCCGACTGCTTCGTCTCGCGCTCCGGCTATACCGGCGAGGACGGCTTTGAGATTTCCGTGCCCGCAGACAAGGTGGAAGCCCTGGTCACCGCGCTGCTCGATAATCCCGACGTGTTGCCGATCGGGCTCGGCGCGCGCGACAGCCTGCGGCTCGAAGCCGGGCTGTGCCTCTATGGCCATGACATCGACACCACGACGACGCCGGTCGAAGGCGCGCTGGAATGGTCGGTGCAGAAGGTTCGCCGCAGCGGCGGCGCCCGCGCCGGCGGCTTCCCGGGCGCCGACAAGATTCTCGCACAATTCGCAGATGGCGCCGCGCGCCGGCGGGTCGGCCTGAAGCCCGACGGCCGCGCCCCGGTGCGCGAAGGCGCCGCATTGTTCGCCAATGCCGCCTCGACCGAGCAGATCGGCAAGGTGACCTCGGGCGGCTTCGGGCCGAGCCTCAATGCGCCGGTCGCGATGGGCTATCTGCCTACCGCCCTTTCCGCCGTCGGCACCACCGTTTTCGCCGAAGTGCGCGGCCAGCGGCTCCCGCTGAAGGTCGCCGCCACGCCCTTCGTCCCCAATACCTACAAACGCTAAACGCCAAAGGATCGATCCCCATGACGACGCTGTACACGTCCGACCACGAATGGCTCCGCATCGAGGGCGACGTCGCCACGATCGGCATCACCGACTATGCGCAGTCGCAGCTCGGCGACGTCGTGTTTGTCGAACTGCCCAAGGTCGGCCGCAGCCTGAAGAAGGCCGAGGCCGCCGCTGTCGTCGAATCCGTCAAGGCCGCCTCCGACGTCTACGCGCCGATCACCGGCGAGGTGGTCGAGGTCAACGAGGCGCTCGCCGCCGAGCCCGCGCTGGTCAATTCGGACGCCGGCGGCAAGGCCTGGTTCTTCAAGATGAAGATTGCCGACAAGGGCGAACTCGGCGGCCTGATGGACGAGGCCGCCTACGCCGCGCACACCGCCTAAGAGAATGAAGCAGATAGCGACCACACACTCACCGTCATCGCCCGGCTTGACCGGGCGACCCAGTACGCCGCGGCCCTTCAGCTCAATCACTGATGTCCCGGCGTACTGGATACCCCGCTTTCGCGGGGTATGACGGCTGACAACGAGGACCACGTCATGAACGCGCCCTTCAAGCCGATCAACGAAGCCGCCACCGATTTCGTCCGCCGCCACATCGGACCGTCGCCGCGCGACGTCAACGCGATGCTGGAAACGGTCGGCGCCGCGAGCCTGCAGGCGCTGATGAACGAGACGCTGCCGGCGTCGATCCGCCAGAAGGCGCCGCTCGATCTCGGCCGGGCGCTGAGCGAGACCGAGGCGCTCGCGCATATGAGCGAGCTCGCCGCGCAGAACCAGGTGTTCACGTCGCTGATCGGCCAGGGCTATTCCGGCACCATCCTGCCCGCGGTGATCCAGCGCAACATCCTGGAAAACCCGGCCTGGTACACCGCCTATACGCCGTACCAGCCGGAGATCAGCCAGGGCCGGCTCGAGGCCCTGTTCAACTTCCAGACCATGATCTGCGATCTCACCGGGCTCGACGTCGCCAACGCCTCGCTGCTCGACGAAGCGACGGCGGCGGCCGAAGCCATGGCGCTCGCCGAGCGCCACTCGCAGGTCAAAGCGAAGGTGTTCTTCGTCGACAAGGAGGTGCATCCGCAGACGCTGGCGGTGATGCGCATGCGCGCCGCGCCGCTGGGCTGGGCGCTGGTGGTCGGCGATCCCCTGACCGAGCTCGACAACGCCGATGTGCTCGGCGCCCTGTTGCAATATCCGGGAACATCGGGCGCGGTGCGCGACCTCAAGCCTGCCATCGCCTCGCTGCGCGCCAGGGGCGCGCTTGCGATCGTCGCGGCGGACCCGCTGTCGCTGACGCTGCTCACCTCGCCCGGCGAGCTCGGCGCCGACATCGCGATCGGCTCGGCGCAGCGGTTCGGCGTGCCGATGGGTTATGGCGGACCGCACGCCGCCTACATGGCGGTGCGCGACACGCTGAAGCGCTCGCTGCCCGGCCGCCTCGTCGGCCTCTCGGTGGATTCGCGTGGGCAGCCCGCCTATCGCCTCGCGCTGCAGACCCGCGAGCAGCATATCCGCCGTGAGAAGGCGACCTCGAACATCTGCACCGCGCAGGTGCTGCTCGCCGTGATCGCCTCGATGTATGCGGTCTATCACGGTCCCGAGGGCCTGACCCACATCGCACGCAGCGTGCATCGCCGCGCGACCGTGCTTGCCGCCGGCCTGCGCAAGCTCGGCTTTGCGCCGACCAGCGAAGCGTTCTTCGATACCGTGACGGTCGAGGCCGGAGCGAAGCGGGTCGAGATTGTCTCCCGCGCGCAGGCGGAGCGGATCAATCTGCGCATCGGTGCGACCACGCTCGGCATCGCGCTCGACGAGACCACGACGCCGGAGACCGTCGAGGCAGTATGGCGCGTGTTCGGCGGCAAGCTCAGCTTTGCCGAGATCGAAGCGGCCGCGCGCGAGGCGCTGCCGAAGGAGCTGCGGCGCACCAGCGCGTTCCTCACCCATCCGGTGTTCAACACCCACCGCTCGGAGACCGAGCTGCTGCGCTACATGCGCAAGCTCAGTGATCGCGACCTCGCGCTCGACCGCGCGATGATCCCGCTCGGCTCCTGCACGATGAAGCTCAACGCCACCACCGAGATGATCCCGCTGACCTGGCCGGCGTTCGGCAATCTGCATCCGTTCGCGCCCGCGGATCAGGCCAAGGGCTATCACGCGCTGTTCAAGCGGCTGGAGCAATGGCTGTGCGACATCACCGGCTATGACGCGGTGTCGCTGCAGCCGAACTCCGGCGCGCAGGGCGAATATGCCGGACTGCTGGCGATCCGCGGCTATCACCTGGCGCGCGGCGAGCCGCACCGCAAGGTGTGCCTGATCCCCTCCTCCGCGCACGGCACCAATCCCGCCTCGGCCGCGATGGTCGGCATGGAGGTCGTGGTTGTGGCGTGCGATGCGCGCGGCGACGTCGACGTCAACGATCTCCGCGCCAAGGCCGAAAAGCACTCCGCCAATCTCGCCGCCGTCATGATCACCTATCCGTCGACCCACGGCGTGTTCGAGGAGCATATCCGCGAGATCTGCGACATCGTGCATGCGCATGGCGGCCAGGTCTATCTCGACGGCGCCAACATGAACGCGCAGGTCGGCCTCTCGCGGCCCGGCGATTACGGCGCCGATGTCAGCCATCTCAATTTGCACAAGACCTTCTGCATCCCGCATGGCGGCGGCGGCCCGGGCATGGGCCCGATCGGCGTGAAAGCGCATCTTGCGCCCTATCTGCCGGGCCATCCCGCAACCGACGGCACGACGGCGCACGCCATCGGCCCGGTGTCGGCCGCGCCGTTCGGCTCGGCGTCGATCCTGACCATCTCCTACATCTACATCCTGATGATGGGCGGCGAAGGCCTTACGCGCGCCACCGAGATCGCGATCCTCAATGCCAACTACATCGCCGCACGGCTGCAGCCGCACTTCCCGGTGCTGTACCGCAACGAGCGCGGCCGCGTCGCGCATGAGTGCATCGTCGATCCGCGGGCGCTGAAGACGACGAGCGGCGTCACCGTCGACGACATCGCGAAACGCTTGATCGATTACGGCTTCCACGCCCCGACCATGAGCTTCCCGGTGGCGGGCACGCTGATGATCGAACCGACGGAATCGGAATCGAAGTTCGAGATCGACCGGTTCTGCGACGCGATGATCGCGATCCGGGGCGAGATCGCAGAGGTCGAGAACGGCCGCTGGACAATCGAGGCCTCGCCGCTGCGCCACGCCCCGCATACCGTCCACGACATCGCCGACGACGCCTGGAACCGGGCCTATACCCGCGCCGAGGGCTGCTTCCCCGCCGGCGTGTCGCGTTCCGACAAATACTGGAGCCCGGTCGGCCGCGTCGACAACGTCTATGGCGACCGCAACCTGGTGTGCTCATGCCCGCCGGTCGAGGACTACGCGCAGGCGGCGGAGTAGAGCCGCTCTCGTAGGATGGGTGGAGCGCAGCGATACCCATCATTCATCGAGCGGGATGCGCAGTGATGGGTTTCGCTGCGCTCTACCCATCCTACGGTCCAGCGATCGTAACGTCCCTGCTAACGGCGGGACGAACGATAGAAAGCAGGGCCGCCTGCGGCAGGAGGAAACATGCGCGAGGAATTCTGGTTTCATTTCCCGTTCCGCGTCCGCTATTCCGAGGTCGACGCGCAGGCCGTGGTGTTCAACGCCCACTACCTGACCTATTTCGACACCGCGATCACCGAGTATTTCCGCGCGCTCGGCTACGACTATCTCGGCGAGGTGGCGCGGACCGGGATCGACTTTCACACCGTAAAATCGGTGGTCGAATACAAGACGCCGATCCGGTTCGACGAGGACATCGAGGTCTGCGTGCGGGTGGCGCGGATCGGCCGCTCCTCGATTGTGCTTGCGCTCGCGATCTTCGCCAAGAGCTCGGACGACCTGCGTGCCACCGGCGAGATCATCTGGGTCGCCACCGACCAGAAGACCCATCAATCGGTCGCCGTGACCGAGGACTTGCGGGCACTGATCGCAGGCCGGGAAAAGGCGCTGGCGCAGGGGTGAGCCGATTGCCAATCGGTGTTGCGCGGATTGAGTCACAACGGCCACTCCGCCATCGGGCGCTATTGCTTCCCCAGCGTTGGGGCCCAGCGCCAAAGGCTGTCGTTGGTGAGATGCGTGCCGCCCCACCAACGATCGATCGGATTGTGGCGACTGAAGTCCTCCTTATGGGCAAGGACAGCCTCGCCGAATTCAGTCAGCGACAACCGGCTTCGCTGATACGCCTCCATACGCGCGCGCAAATTCTCAGGGGCGATGACGCGTAGCTCATCATCGAGCCCGGCGATCGCGGGCCGCGGCCCATGCGCGAGCCCCTGAAGCAGCGTGCCGATTTCCATGTCGGTGAACACGCCGCGTTGACGAAAGCCGCGAAGGTAGAACAGCCCGTTCGTACCCATGAAGCCCGCCGCAATCAATTCGAGCAGTCGCAGTTCGGTTGCGCCAAGTCCCGATCCGCTCCACGGAAGCTCCTGGAGCAAATCAAGCAGCGCCGGCCTCAGCAAGGGAAAGCCGCTGAGGTCTCGATGCAGCGTATCGAAGCAGGCCTCGGGCGTTGCCGCTCGATACGCCTGCCAACAGAGACTTGCAGTCTCGAGGTCGGCAGGCCGTATGTTGATCAGCGGCACCTCGTTCCATCCGCGCCATGTCTCGTGCATCATCGACAGATCGAACGCGACCAGGCGCAATTTCAGCTTGGCCGCCATCGCCGGGTAGGCCCGGAAATGATCGAGCAACCAAATCAGCTGCAATTGATCCATTGGGTTCGGATCGAACCAAAGCTCGATAATCTCGTAAGGTTCGCAGAATTCGATCAGTGCGAGATGCCGGCGCGCACGGGCATCCTGAGGCCACTGGCTCTGTGAGCTCCAGTGCGACCAATGTCCGACTGAATCCTGGTCCGACCGTAATCCGAAGTAAGCCTCAAGCTCTCCTGGCGGCGGCAGCGGTCCACCAACAAACCGAAAGCCGGATGTAATAGCGATCTCGGTGAGCCCCGAACGCGCGAGGCTAAGGCCGGACGGGCTGGTCAGGATCAGGCGTTTCATCCGCTCAACTCTCTCGACGCCAGGCACAAAGCGAAACGGGCGCCGAAGACGTCGGCAACTCAACGTCCTCAGCGCCCGCTTCCAGCGAAATGATTGAGCCTTGCGGCTTACTCGTCGGCAGGCTCCTCGCCTTCGGCGTCGCGTTCGGGAGTGCCAGCGAGGATCTGTTCGGAGATCAGGCCGGAGTTCTGCCGGATCGCGGCTTCGATCTTGGCGGTGATGTCGGGGTTCGCCTTCAGGAATGCCTTGGAATTCTCGCGGCCCTGACCGAGCCGCTGGCTGTCATAGGAGAACCAGGCGCCCGACTTCTCGACGATGCCGGCCTTGACGCCGAGGTCGAGGATCTCGCCCATCTTGGAGACGCCCTCGCCATACATGATGTCGAACTCGACCTGCTTGAAGGGCGGCGCCAGCTTGTTCTTCACCACCTTGACGCGGGTGGTGTTGCCGACCACCTCGTCGCGCTCCTTGATCGCGCCGATGCGGCGGATGTCGAGGCGAACGGAGGCATAGAACTTCAGCGCGTTGCCGCCGGTGGTGGTCTCCGGCGAGCCGTACATCACGCCGATCTTCATGCGGATCTGGTTGATGAAGATCACCATGGTGTGGGACTTGTTGATCGAGGCGGTGAGCTTGCGCAGCGCCTGGCTCATCAGGCGCGCCTGCAGGCCCGGCAGCGCATCGCCCATCTCGCCCTCGAGCTCGGCCTTCGGCACCAGCGCCGCAACCGAATCGACCACCAGCACGTCGACCGCGCCGGAGCGCACCAGCGTGTCGCAGATCTCCAGCGCCTGCTCGCCGGTGTCCGGCTGCGAGATCAAGAGCTCGTCGATGTTGACGCCGAGCTTGCGCGCATAGACCGGGTCGAGCGCGTGTTCAGCGTCGATGAAGGCGCAAATGCCGCCCTTCTTCTGGCCTTCCGCCACGGTGTGCAGCGCCAGCGTGGTCTTGCCCGAGGATTCCGGCCCGTAGATTTCGACGACGCGTCCCTTCGGCAGACCGCCGACGCCGAGCGCGATATCGAGCCCGAGCGACCCCGACGACACCGTCTCGACATCCATCGACCGGTCGTTCTTGCCGAGCTTCATCACCGAGCCCTTGCCGAACTGGCGCTCGATCTGGGAGAGCGCGGCTGAGAGGGCCTTGGACTTGTCCATGGAGGATCCTTCGACGATACGCAGTGCAGTAGCGGACATTTGGGATGTGCTCCTTATGGCGGGGATTCGCTAGCGGGAAAAACGGGCGATGAGAGCGGGTGGAATGCGTTGTTGATAGGAACCTCGTACCACGTTTGTTCTATGTTCGCAATATGTTCTTTCAGGCAATGAGGTGCTGTCCGTATTTAAGCCCCCGTGTCCTAAGTTGATTTTCGGAGTGTCCTAATTCGGATTAAGCGAACGGAAACCGTAGCTTGGCCGTTGTTCTCAGTAGGACTACCGAGGCGGCCATTGGATGTTCTGGCCCCATCAATTTCCATGGGACGCCATCTGTTCTCAGATTGATCTAGATCAGGAGGTCTAGTCCCAAATCCGGGATTCTCCGTGGGTGAACGGAGTTCCTAAATCGCGCAATCTCGAATGTTCACTTTGGAACCGACCGCCGTCCATCGGCATATTAAGATTCGTGGAACTCACACCCAACGGTTAGGACCCGTGAGTAAGACGAGGTAGGTGTCATGAAGCGACGACGCAGGGTTGCTCAGATTCTCCCCCTTGAAGAACGTCTCACCCAGGAAGCCAGAGAGCTACGCCAACGAGCTAGAAAACTTCCCCCAAGTCGAGAGCGGGAAGCACTACTTAAAAAGGCGCGGCACAACGAGACCACCGCTCATTTGACAGAGTGGCTGACGTCCCCCGGTCCAAGGGCTCCAATCTAGGAGGGCTGCCCGATGCACCGTCGATCTCCTCCCCCTACATCTGAAGATCAACTCGCCCAAATGAACGAATACCGGGCGTATACGCTTGGGCAAGACGGCCACTTTATCGCGTCCCGCGCGTTCAAGTGCGCCGACGATAGCGACGCCATTATTTGGGCTAAGCAGCTCATAGACGCCCACGATATCGAACTGTGGAGCGGCGAACGCTTCGTGATCCGACTTGAGCATCAAGAGAAGTGAGTGAGAGGCCGCCTCAGTTGGCGAACTCTCAATGGCTAACGTGCGCCCACAGCGCAACCGTCCCAACAGCCATGATCGTTAGCCAGCTAGCCACCACGATCCTTCCGTACTTTCGAAGCAATCTAGAGTTCATTGTTTAGCTCTCCCAGAAGGCCGCCTCAGTTGGCGGCCTCTTCGTTTTCGTGCCCTTCCTGATCGGCAAGGATTTCCTTATCGATTTCGAGCTTCTGAATTAGGCGCTCGATCTCTTTCACGCCAATGTTGCCGCTCACGCGGCGGTAAGTATAGAGAGGGACTCAACTTTTACGAGTCTAGCGGAACAGCACCCAACGAAAACAGCCTCAGCGCCGAGAGAACACTGAGGCCAAGTTTGAGTCTCATCCATGAGGTACGACAACTCAGCCGATCAGAAGCCAGCCTAAGCTGACGATGAAGGCAACGAGCGATATTCCCGCTAAGCCTAAAAGGCTGTACTCGATGCCATCGAAATCGGTTCTGAACATAATGTTCAAACGTTACACCTCGGTTCCCGACGGCGCTTTAGCGTATGTCAGTCAGCAGCCGTGCCCTATGGCGGAGGCTCAAAAGAACGGCCCCAGCACCTCTGGGGGCCGGAGGCCGGTGCTGGGGCCGTCATGTGATCCGCCGATCAACTTGGAAGTCGGCAGCCTCAATACTGCCGCCCCCGCCGATCCTCTCGCAATAGCATGCGTGCAACAGTGTCCTAGTTCCGCAGAGTGGGTGTCCTAATTAGGACAGCACCGGCAATGAGGTGCCGGCCCGTTTCCATCCACAATGGCCTGCTTTGATTTTTGGAGTGGCCTGGTTTGGGTTTAACCCCGTCGCAACCAAGGGTTAGCCGATGTTCTCGGTAGGACTACTGAGGAGGCCCTCAGATGTTCTGGCCCCATAACTTCCTGCGGGTCGCGATCTGTTCTCGCGGAATGTTTACTGGAACAATCGGCCCGGCAGTGCCCTTATTTGGGGGCCCCCAGCCAGACAGGTAGCCCCCCGACTGCTGGAGGAAAACCCGCCTCCGGGACGGGTTGGCGGCCCCCTGTTGGGGCCGTTTAAAATTCCGTAGTTCTCCGGCCAAGAACAAAGTTCCGGGCCGTACGACGCACCTTGCGCCCGAAGTTCCCCCGATAATCAACGAGTTAACCTGACAGGCTCGACCGCGTCAGACAACGGCTGGCACAATCTGCATACTACCTTTGTACCCCTCCTGAGCCCTGAAAAAACTCCGTAGCGTTCGACGGAAGACTCGGGTTCCGCCAGTGTTCGTAACATTGGCCTGCTCAACCAACGCGAATTGCGCGGCGCTGGGCAGCCAACACGACTGGCGACGGTTCCCTGGCGACGCTGCCGGCGGACGAATCCTTTCCGGAATCCACAACGACGGCTCGAACGGGCGCGGTCTTTCACACGATCTTTTTACGGGTGCTGATCATTACTACAACTAATGGTTTAAATATCGACGACCGCCTTCATTCGCGGAACCGTTACAAATGATCCACAGGGGCATCGAGTTCAGCGTCACCCAGCTGATGGCCGGCGTCTGGAAATGGCGCTTCCAGATCGGCGATCGCGTCTTCACGGGCAAGACCGAAGCAAAGCTCGATCTTCTGGCGATCCGCCGCGTGCAACTGCGGATCGATCGCGAGCTGAACAATCTGGAGCGGGAACGGACCCGCGGCAGCAATGGGGACTGAGGCACGGTCTATCGTGCACGCCGCGGTGCGCTGACGGGCTGGCCCTCGCGCTTCGCTCGAAAACGCTTCAATCCGCGCTTGCCAGCCGCCGCATCGTGAACTCGATGTCGCCGCCGGGGAGCTCGCGCCAGCTCTCGACGGCGCTCATATAGGCCGCCTTCGGGTAGCGCTTGAGAAAGTCACGCGCTCTCACGCGGGCCTGATCGCGTGGCAGGCTGAAGGTCTCGCGCAGATAGCCGTCGTCCGGCTTCCGCCGCTCGGCCATCCGGCTGGCGAGATCGCGCGGACGAGACACCATGCCGCAACTCCGGACCAACTGACGACACCCCAATATAGGGGCGGCGGCAGGAGAATCCGAGTCTGCGGGAGACGGATGAAGTCGCCCCGAACGGGCGTTACTGGCTGCGCGGCGCGGCGCTTCCGGGCTGCGCCGAGCTTCCGGTCTTGGTCTTCGGCTTGGCGGGATGGGCGGCCGCCTTCGGCGGATCGCTACGCACGACGCCCCAGGGATCGGACGATCCCTTGGCATCGGGAATCTTGCTGAGCGAGTCCTTGTAGGCCTTGTCCCTGACCGCGTCCTGCTCCTTCTCCTCCTGGGTCCTGGTCTTGACCTCAGGCATCAGGTTGACGTTCGGCATCTGCGCATAGGCCGGCGCCGACAGCAGCACCGCAACCGCGACTGCGCACAAAACTCTCATGAGTACGCTCCTTGCATTTTCGTCGCCGGTATATCACCGCAAGAAAGCCGCCGCCAAGCGCGCCTGCCCCGGCCCTAGAGATGGTCTGACTTGCAGGATTTCGGCGACTGCATCCAGTCGTCCCAGACCGGACCGCAGCGCGTGCAACCGCTGAGCGCAAGCCCGATCGCAACCACGCCGCCGAGCACCACCAATCTGCGGAACATGTGCGCCCCCACCAATCGCGAGGAGGCGACTGGGCGCCGAAACTGGGGCAATTTCAAGCCGGGCACGGCGCTTGCAACGCAGCGCAGCGCCCATCGGAACGTAGCGCAAGCGCGCTTCGGAGCGCAGCGCAATCGCGTCGGTTTGACCGGGCGGCCGCGCAAATTACACTGCGCAACAAAGCAGAAAAGGAATCGATCAAATGACTTTGGCGATGAGCTGGGACGAGTGGACGCAGCACGACGGGACGGCGCTCGCAGGGCGTGTCCGGGACGGCGAGCTGACGCCCCGCGAGCTGGCGTCGCAGGCAGCCAGCGCCGTCGCCAAGGTCGATCCCGCGCTCTCCGGCGTCGTCGAGCTGTTCGACGATGTGATCGCCGATCCGGCGCGCGACGGCGCCGACCTAAACGGCCCGTTCGCCGGCCTGCCCTTCCTGATGAAGGACCTCGGCCCGACCTTGAAGGGGCGGCTGCAGGAGATGGGCTCGCTGATGATGCGCGGCAATCGCGCCGCGGCGGATACCTTCCTGACCGCGAAGATGCGCAAGGCCGGCCTCAATTTGATCGGCCGCACCACGACGCCGGAGTTCGGGGTCTGCAGCTCGGCGGAAAATCCCGCGGTCTATGTCACGCGCAATCCCTGGAACACCGACTACACCACCTGCGGCTCGTCGGCCGGCAGCGCGGCGATGGTCGCCGCCGGCGCCGTGCCGATCGCGCACGCGACCGACGGCGGCGGCTCGATCCGGATTCCCGCCGGGGTCAACGGCAATATCGGCCTGAAAGTCTCGCGCGGCGTGTTCTCGCTCGCACCGCATCTGTCGGATCTCACCGGGCTGGTCTCGATCCAGGGCTGCCAGTCCCGCACGGTGCGCGACACCGCTGGCTTCGTCGATGCCTGCCGGGGACCTGCGCCCGGCGAGTTCATGCCGTTCTGGACCTCGCCCGAGCCATATGCCGCGATGATCGCGCGCGATCCCGGCCGGCTCAGAATCGCGCTGTCGCACACATGGGGCGACTATCGCGCGACGCCGCACATCGTAGCCGAGCTCGAGCGGGTCGGACGTTTCCTCGAAGGCCTCGGCCATCAGGTCGATTACGCACTGCCGGCGATCGACTACCGGGATGCCTTCGCGGCGCAGACCACCTGCTACATCAGCAATTTCGCCGTCGTGATCGGCAACATGCTCGCCGCGCGCGGCCTCGAGCGGCCCCCAGTGGAGCTGATCGAGCCGATCAATATCCGCATCTGGGAGCATGGCCGCGACTTCAGCTTCGCCGATCGCGCCCGCATGCAGGCCGTCTTCAACGCCACCTCGCGCGGCTTCGGCGCCTTCTTCGAGGACTGGGACATCATCCTGACGCCGGTCACGGCGCTGCCGACGCCGAAGGTCGGCACCACGGAATATCTCACCATCTCGGACAATCCGTCGGTGCTGGACTGGTTCGGCAATCTCTGGCGCAACTTCGCCTTCACGCCGCTCGCCAATCTCTGCGGCATCCCCGCGATCTCGCTGCCGCTCGCGACCAACGAGCACAGCCTGCCGCTCGGCATTCAGGCGATCGGAAAGCAAGCGAGCGACGGGCTGTTGCTGCAGCTCGCCGCCCAGATCGAACGGGCGATCAACGGCAAGTGGAATGCAGGCAACACGCCGGCCGTGCATGTCACGCGCAACTAGGCGATAAATGGCAAAACCATCAGCGGAGGAAACGGGACGTCATGCAGCAGGCCGGTGAATTCGGGATCGACGATGCGAAACGCGTGCTCGGCGACGTCTTTGCGCCATGGGTGCAGGACCTCAATCTGGCGATCGAGCAGTTCGACATCGCCCCGCCTGCCGGTGGCGATGCCGATTGGCAGCCCGGCGCCATCCTGCGCATGCCGTTTTCCGAGCGATTGTGCCGCAATGGCGGCATCGTCTGCGGCCAGGCGCTGATGGCGTTCGCCGACACCGCGATGGTGCTCGCCAACCTCGCGGCCAACAAGGGCTATCGCCCGATGACGACGGTCGACCAGACCACCCACTTCATGCGCGCGGTGACCGCCTCCGACGTGCTGGCCGACGCCCGCGTGGTCAGGCTCGGCCGCACCATGAGCTTCGGCCGCGTCACGCTATCCTCCGCCACCGACAACAAGCCGGTGGCGATGGTGTCGAGCGCCTTCGCGATGCTGCCGGGATAGGCCTCTCGCATCATAGACGATGCATCTCCTCATCCCCGCGCAAAGGCTTCGCCTTTGTCGCTGGAGGAGCTTGCGCAGCAAGCGTCTCGAAGGACGAGGCCACCAGCCCGGTCTCATGGTTCGCCTGGCGATGCGAAGCATCGTACAGAGACGCGCGTTCCGCGCTCCTCACCATGAGGGTTCAGGCTAATCATGCTGCAAGATTTACTTGCCGAGCATCTTGCCGCGCATTGAGATGATGGGTTTCTCTTCGCTCTACCCATCCTACGCAACTGTCATCGCCCGGCTTGACCGGGCGATCCAGTACGCCGCGGCCTCTCATTCCATCACCACGGTCTCTGGAATACTGGATCACCCGCAATGCGCGGGTGATGACACTGAGCAAGCCGACTAGACCAATCCCGCCATAGCTTGCGTAGCAAGATTTACTTGCCGAGCACGGCCTCCGCCGCGTTGACGATGCTGATCGTCGGATTCTTTCCGCAATAGGTGCCAAACTTCTTGGCGTTCTCGGTGAACACGTCGGTATCGATGATCGCCTCGTCGGAATCGCCCTTGTACCAGCCGTCCATCCAGACCAGCACCATCTTGATGGTGTCGTCGCCGCCGTCGACGAACTGCTTGCAGGTCATGGTCGAGAGATCGAGGACGGTGGCGCTGGCTGGTGCCGACGACAGAGCGAGCGCGGCGGCAAGCATGATCGAGGCAGTGATCTTCATCGCAATCTCCATGGGCAAGTATTTTGAAATCAACGGGAAGCACAGCGCTTCCGCTAGCGCGTCGTAAACGAAGCACCGCGGCGAACGCAAGCATGGTACCGCGCAGACCGCCCCGCACGTCGCTTCGATGCGCGGATTGAGAACTCGTGTTTCTGATTTGTGACGGCGCCGCGCTAAAACTTGATGAGAACAGGGCGTGCACTCAATAATCCAGTGTGTGCGAGCGGGGATCGCGAGGTCCGTGTCGCTCTCAAAAGCCGACATCGGCGATGCTTTGGTGAACGTCCGCCCAGGGCCAACAGGTGACAGTCGCGGTGAAAGAGGCCGCCAACTGACGCGGCCTTACTCCTTCGGTTCTGGATGCAACTCGCGCTTCTGTACTTCGTATTGCTCGATCAGCAGCGCAATGCCCTCCAGGGTCAGTTGATCCGTGGTCCGCATGGATAGCTCCGTGTAATGCACTATCCTCTTGTCGAGCTCAGCGCATTTTTCACACATGAACGGCTTCTCCGTCCTGTTGTCCTCAATGCGGCCTGACGATATCGAACGCGAATTTAAGCTGCATCACGGGCCCGTCGTCGTCGCGTACCTCGATCGCCATCTGAATTAGGCTGGCGGATTTTTGGGCTGCATTGTGGACCATGTCGGCCAAGGCTTTCACGGCCTCTTCCTGAACCGATCCCATGTCAGGCAACACCATTCCCTCTTCATCCGGGATCAGTGCTTCGCCGTCGCGAAGGTCAAAATAATATCTTCGCATCTGGTGAAATGCAGAGAAGGAGGGGGATGTTCCTCGCGCAGCCCAGCGCGGACGCGACGTTGCGACATAGACAAGAAGCAGTGTTCAACCCGATCAACCCGACAGACGAGGAACGCGCCGTATGGATGCGAGCGCCATGGGATGTGAGACAAAGGCGTTAGAGCGTTTCTTGCCGGACGGGGCGCTCAGTATCGTCGCGCGTGGACATCGGCCGTGGATCGGACAAGCCGATGGCTCTGCCAAACGAGCCCGATGCCCCATGACTTTAGGCAGCGCCGCCAGATGCATTCTGAGTGACGCCGGCTGTCACCCACCAGACCGCGTCAAATACGGATCCAGGGATCCAGCTAATCGGTCCGCCACTTGTCTGGCAGACAGCGTGGAGTTCTCTTCGGGATGAAGCGAGCCGACGGAATTCACGACCAGCCCACTACAAGCGGCAAGAACAGCTATCGCGATCGCAGCGAGATATTTGGTCCTCATGACGATGGTCCCTTCATCGCCCCATGAACTAACTGGACACTCTCAGAAATGGTTCCCGCGCGCGACGATGGCACGCACTCGGTAAGTCTTGTGGGGATGTCGACCCCGCTCCGGGTTCCTCCGAATGGAACATCGCGTAGTGATTAGAGATCAAAGGAACGAAAGCGCATGCCGGGCTTTAGAGAAACACGAGACCGCCGCTCGCTGGTAAAAAGCCGGCGCATGTCGCGGATAGCCAAAGGTCGCTACCAAAGACCCGCTGTTGTCAAAACGAGCGCTCGCGCAGATAGCCAAAAGCGGCGGTCTCCGGCTCCATTCAAAAGTCGCTGGCCGTGCCTCCATTGAGGTTGCGGAGGGGGCGCTACGGTGCTGGACATGGCTGGCGTTGCCTTTACCGGAACGAGAGCAATAGCATGGACCGTCGCGTTGACCTTGACCACACGCACAGCCGCGCCATCGTTCGAGAGATCGGCGAGAGATTGGGCGCGTCGCTGAAGCCAGAGCCGGGACTACCAGAGGGACTTAGACAGCAAATCGACCGCCTCCGCGAATTGGAGGAGCAATCACCATCGATCATTCCTGCGGCTGAGCGCTGGGACAAGGTTCGCCGATGAGCGAAAGACGGCTCAGCCGAATTGGATGAGCAATGCCATCGGTGAAGCGTCGTGCGTCAAAAATTCTGAATGAGTACGGCGAGGCGCAAGCCGAATTGATCGGTAAAGCCGTCGTCCTTTCCGATGGAAAAGCAGGCACGATCGAGTACGTTTGGCTGGACGAATTGCACGGGCTTCGGATTTCGATCAAAGGTCATGACGGAAGGTGGCCGGTCTCAACCATCAAGATCACGGAGAACTAGTCGCTCGGCCGCGCGCTGCACAGCACGATCCTTTCAGATCAGTCCAATCAAGATGAAAAGAGCGATTTCGGCCAGGAAAGTGACGCTCATGATCGCGACCGTAAGGAACACGTCGCTCGCCGAGAGAGGGTTCATGAATGCCTCGCATCTTGCGAAGCCCCAAGAGTAAATCATCAGGCCAGAAAATGTTTCGCTTTCAAACGAAACGGCGCGAGATGCGAGCGGCGCGGACATCCGAGGCGGCCTAATAAAGGCAAAGCCGCTTAGGGTGACAAGCGGCGGTCGAGGATCGTTGACGAGAAGTCCGGACTGCACCCAACACCGGACCAGTCGGAGGCGGCGAAGCTGGTCCACAAGGCGACATCCCCGCGGTCTACGCCGCGTGCCCGCATTTCCTCTCGGAAGCGATATCCCAGATGAGTCCACGCCCTGGGTTCAATTGCATCCGCGAACAACCTGCGCTCCCTCTCCGGTTGCGGGAGGATGCAGCGAATGCCGCCGGCCGATTCAACCTGAATTCATCGCGGCTTGGCGCTGCGAGGCGGCACTTGCACTATTTCGGAATAGTAGAAAAATACCCCTGAGTTGCCCGACGTGTCAAGTTGCTTTTCGAACGCCGGCAGCCGCCGGCTCCTTTGCATGGGGTTGTTTTCGATATTTTGGAGGCGCACACCTGCAGCAGGGAGCACCTAAGCGGATCGCGAGCGACGGCTGTGCCGCCAGCGCCACAACAGCGCAATGAGGGCCACGAGCACGAGTCCGGTGGCCACAGCCTTGGCGGTGAACCGCCCGCCGGGCCAGTCGATCAGGCGAGTCCACAACGATGCCCCCTCGCCCTGACGCGGCAGACGAAATGCCACCACGCTGTCGCCGATCGATGTGCCGGCCTCGGAATGGCCGCCGGCGCCGATCGCGACGTACTGCTCGCCCCTCCAGAGATAGGTCATCGGATTGGCGACGCCGGGCACCGGAAGCCGGCCGAGCCAAAGCTGTTTGCCCGACCTGGCATCGAACGCGCGCAGATAGGCATCCATCGCGCCGGTGAACACGAGGCCGCCCGCGGTGATCGCGACGCCGTTGACCAGCGGCGTGCCGGTATTGAGCGCGATGCCGAGCGGCGCGAGATCCTCGCTGGTGCCGACCGACGCATGCCAGAGGATCTTGCCGGCCTTGAGATCGACCGCCACCGTCTCGCCCCATGGCGGCTTGTTGCAGGGCGACCCGACCGCCGACTTCGCCAGCGCCCGCGACATCGCGAACGGTGCGCCTTCCTGCTGGCCGAATTCATGACCCGGCGGCGGATTGAAGCCCTTGGCCTGGTCGCGCGGAATCAGTGTGACGATGTGCGCCGCATGGCTGACATTGGCGTAGAGGACCTGATTGATCGGATCGAACGCCGCGCCGCCCCAGTTCACACCGCCGCCGGTCATCGGATAGATCACAGTGCCTTGCGTCGACGGCGGCGTGTAAAGGCCCTCATTGCGGGATTGCGCGAGCAGCGTCTCGCAGGCCGCGCTCCCGGTGCCCGGCAGCAGGCCGGCGACATCGTCGGCCGTCATCCGCTGCGTTAGCAGCGGCGGCACGTGGGTCGGGAACGGCTGCGTCGGCGAAAGCCTCTCGCCCTCGGCGCCGTTCTGCGGCACCGCGCGCTCCTCGACCGGCCACACCGGCTGGCCGGTGTCGCGATCGAGCACGAAGACAAAGCCCTGCTTGGTCGGCTGGATCACGACGTCGTGCTGACCATCGCCGGTGTCGATCCGCGCCAGCGTCGGCTGCGCCGGCAGGTCGTAGTCCCAGACGTCGTGATGCACGGTCTGGAATGCCCATGCGAGCTCGCCGGTCTCGATCCGCAGCGCGACCACGGAATTGGCGTGCTCGTCGTTGCCGGGGCGCTTGCCGCCCCAGAAGTCCGGACTGGGCGAAGTCGTCGGCAGGAACACCAGGCCGCGCTCCTCGTCCACCGACATCGGCGCCCAGACATTGCTGTGGCCGGCCTCGACGCCATTGTGCATGAGCGGATCGAAGCTCCAGCGCGGCTGGCCGGTCCGCGCATCGAAGGCGCGCACCGCGCCGAGCGGCGCGTCGACCCGCCGGTTGTCGCCGATCGCGGACCCGACCACGACCACGCCGCGTCCCGTCACCGGCGCCGACGTGATCTGAAACTCGCCCGGCCATTCCAGCTTCATCCCAACGTCGATCTTGATCTCGCCACCGTTGCCGAAATCGGCGCAGGGCTTGCCGGTTCTGGCATCGAGCGCGATCAGGCGCCTGTCGTTGGTGCCGGTGAAGATGCGCGACTTGCAGGCCGCGCCTTCCGCCGCACGATCGTCCGTCCAGTGCGCGACGCCGCGGCAGACAAAGCGATTGGCCGGCCGTTGCGCCATGCTGATCTTCGGATCGAAACGCCATTTCTGCGCACCGGTGCCGGGATCAAGCGCGATCACTTCGTTGAGCGGCGTGCAGAGGATCAGGCTGTCCTCGACGAACAGCGGCGTCACCTCGAACTTGGTGCGCTTCATCACCTCGGGCGGGCGGGTATCGAGATCGCCGGTGCGGAATTCCCAGCCGCGCACCAGCGTGCCGACATTGTCTGATGTGATCTGCGCTAGTGGCGAGAAGCGCTGTCCGCCGCGGTCGCCGCCCCAATACTCCCAGGCGCGCGCCGGCTGACTACACAGCAGCAGCGCGGCAAGCAGGCAAAACAGCGACCGCATCGCGTCCTCCCCCAAGATGCGATCATCAGGCGCCGCATCTTATGCGGGGAAAGCCTTTACGCGATCGGCGCGTCAGTATCCACCCCGGCGATAGCCGCCGCCGTAGTTGCCGCGATAACCACCGCCGCCACCGATGCCGATGCCGATCCCGATTCCGATCGGCGGTCCGGCAGGCTCATAGACCACGGCTGGAGGCGGACGGCGCACCACCACGACGTCGTCCTCGACGACGACGCGCGGCGGGCGCTTGCCCGCGCGCCGCGGCGGATCGGGATCGGCACGCTTTTTCACCGGCACGTTGGCCCTCTGCTGCAGCGGCTGTTGCGGCGGCGCGGCGTTGCAGGGACACGTCGGCGCCGCTAGCGCGACGTTGGTCGCGGGCACACTGAGCGCGACGGCGGGTGCCGGATCGGGACGGTAGCGCAGCCGTTCGATCATCTTGCGCGCGGTCGCTGTCAGGTCGGTGTCAGGATATTGCGCGAGGAAGCCGCGATAGGCCGCCGCCGTGTTGGCGAGAACAGCACTATTCCACGACACCATGCGGCGATGCCGGTCGAGCCAGTCGCGTGCCTGCAGGCCGTGTCGCGTACCTGCGAAGATCGCGGCGAAGGCCTCATAGGATTCGTCGGTGCCGTCGACCACCATCAGCTCATTCGCGGCCTCGATCGGCTTGCCCTGCAATTCGCGCTTCCATTCGTCGACGCTGCGTTTGGCTGGGGCCGGCGTCGGCGTGGCCGCCGGCGACGCCGCAGCACCCGCCATGAAACGGAAGTCGTCGGTGAGCGAGGACGAGTCCCACGGCGTCTGGCGGCCGTCGGTTGCCTTGTTCACCGCGAGGCGAACGCGCTTGAAGGTGTCCTCGATCGGGATGCCCGGCTCCTTGGCCGAGGCCAGCAACGCGGTCGTGTAGGGGCTGTTGGCGCCGCTGCCGTCCTCGGCTTCCGCGCCCGGCGAGGTCGAGAACGAGACAAACGTGCCGGGCGAGCCGACCTTGGCATCGACGATGGCGAGCCCATGCCCCGCGGTCTTGCTGAGCTCCGGGAATGGATTGTTGCGGCAGGCATCGAGCAGCACGATGCGCATCCGGCTCGGCACCGAGGTCAGCGTATTCAGGACGTCGTTGAGCCGAACCGCCTGGATCGGGATATCAGCCTCGCGCTTCGGATCGACATCGACCGGCACCAGATAGTTCTCGCCGTCGATCTGCAGGCCATGCCCGGCATAGAACACCAGCGCCACGGTGTCGGCGCCCTTCGCCGCCACCTGGCCGGCGAAATCGCTGAGCCGTGCGCGCATCTCGTCCTGCGACAGGTCCGATGCGGCCGTCACTGCAAATCCGGCATCGGTCAGCATCTGCGACACAGCCTTGGCGTCGTTGGCCGGATTCGGCAGCGCGGGCACCGACTTGTAGGCCGACTGCCCGATCACCAGCGCCAGCCGGTTTTCCGCCGACGCCGGCACGACGCCGAGCAGGATCGCTGCCGGAACGATCAGGCTGAGGAGCGAACGGCGAAGCATGGCGGCCTCCGACAATGACATCGAAGATGGGTCGGAGGCCGTCAGACCAAGGTTCATGCCGTGCGGCAATCTGCTGCCGAGCGACGCCGCTTCGGATGTCGAATGGCCGCAGAGACCTCGCGAACCCGGCTATTTCGGCTTCTTGGCCGGATCCGCTGCCGGCTTGGTGACGCCCCAGGGATCGTATTTCTCCTTGGGCTCAGGGATCCGATCGAGCGCGGCCTTGTAGGCCTTCTCGTCGACCTTTGGCTTCTGCTCCGTCTTCGTATCGCCCCCACCGCCCCCTCGCCGGCCCTGGGCCAGCGTGGGTGTCGCGAGCAGCGCCAGAATGACGGCAGCAACCGTGAAGCGTTTCATGTCAGTCTGTCTCCCCCGCCGCCGCAGCAACATCCGGTAATACCTCTACCCCAACGATAACTTGTCGCTCGACATTTGTTGATCGACAAAGCGCCGCGCGATGCGAATTCAGCGCCACCAGGGGGGCGCAATCTTGGCGGCGGCACATTAAATTCGCTCAATGGGACAGGGACAAGTACATCTGGCGGCGCTGCTGGCCGGCGCCGCCTTCATATTGAGTGGCTGCGGGCTGGCGGACAGCCACGCGGTGTGGCCGGAGGCCTTGAAGGTCAAGGCTACAGAGCCGGCCCCGCTCGAGACGCCTCCGGACGTCAAACGGCTGGTCGCGGGCAAGCTGGATTCGGTGTTCACGGCCGGTTCACAGCCGACCCATGTGCGGGTCTCCGCCCCGCTGCACGACCCGCGCGGCACCGGCTGGACCGCCTGCGTGCGCGCCGAGCTGACATCGGTGATCGGCAAGCCGCTGGGGACGCAGACCTATCGCGTCTTCATCAACGACGGCGCGATCTTCGATCGCCGGCAGGTGGAGGCCGACGACAATTGCGTGACGCAGAATTACGAACCGGTCGAGAGCACCGTTGCGGCGGAAGCGCAGCGGAGCGCCAAACCCTAGCGCTTGAGCCGGCGAGCCGGCCAGGCCGGCGCGCACCGGGTATGCTGAACGGCCCGTTAACACGACCGCTCAAATTGCCTGATGGCCTCAACGGCATTTTCCATTTCTTTCCGCTAGCGTTGCCCTGACGAACGCAAGGCCCAATCAGCCTCGCGGACTGGGGAAACAGCGACGTGGCCGATATTGCTGACCAGGCAATGATCCACCGTGCATCGCGCAGGGATGCCACGGACGATCGCACGTTGCCGCCGCTGTCGGCCGCGCCGCTCAATGCATGGCGTGCGCTTGCCGCGCGCGCGATCGAGGCCAATGGCTACTATCAGCCCGACTGGGAATTGGCGGTCGATGCCTCCGCGCGCGGCCGCACCGGCGCGGCGCTGCTCAGCGCCGCCGGCGATGCCGGGCAATTGATCGGGCTGTTGCCTGTCGTTCCGATGCGGCGGATCTACCGCATCCCCATGCCCGCGCTAGTCGGCGCCGAACCTTATGGCACGCTGTGCACGCCGCTGCTCGACCGCGACGCCGCCGAGGAAGCGGTGGGCAAGATGCTGCGGCAGGCGCGCAATGCGGGCGCGCATGCGCTGATCCTGCGCACCATGTCGCTCGAGGGCCCGGCCATGGCGGCGATCCGCGCGGTGCTGGCGCGAGACGGGTTGCAGCCGCGCGTGCTGAGCGCCTATCAGCGCGCCCAGCTGGATGCGACGCGCGATGCCGAGGAATTGTTGCGCGACGCGCTCGGGCCTAAGAAGCTGAAGGAGCTGCGCCGTCAGCACCATCGCCTGTCCGACCATGGCGCGGTGCGCTTCTCTGTCGCCCGCACGCCGCACGAGGTTGCGATGGCGCTCGAGACTTTCCTTGTCCTCGAAGCCGGTGGCTGGAAAGGAGAGCGCGGCACGGCGCTCAGCCAGCATGCCGGCGATGCGGCCTTCATCCGCCGCGCGACGTCGACGATGGCCGAAGCCGGCCGCTGCGAGATCATCACGCTGCATGCGGGCGAAAAGCCGGTCGCGGGCGGCATCGTGGTGCGCCACCAGGACCGCGCCTTCTTCTTCAAGATCGGCGTCGACGAGCGCTTTGCGAAACATTCGCCCGGCGCGCAGTTGACGCTGGAGCTGACGCGCCATCTCTGCGCCGATCCCGCGATCAATTCGGCCGATTCCACCGCGGCGCCGGGCCACCCCATGATCGACCCGATCTGGCGCGGCCGCTTCGCGATCGGCGACGTCTTGCTGCCGCTGCGACGCCGCGATCCGCTGGTGCCGGCCATTCACGCCGCGCTGACCCTGAACAAATTCGCCTACGAAGGCGCGCGCGACGCCGTGCGCTTCATCCGTAGCCGGCGCGGCAAGTCCGGATAATGCGGTTTACCCTTTCGTAGGCATGCAGACACATCGGGAAACAAGTGGCTGCCGCCGTCAGGTTGGTGTCAGCTGGCCCGACTAGCGTTGCGGCGCGCTGGTTCTCAGACGGCGCGCGCCCTTGCTTCGAAAGCCTCATCTGATGGAAACATCGGATGAGGCTTTTTGCCCGCGCTCTCGACGTCCCGACGCCAAACGAAAGGCCGCCTCAACGCGGCCTCTCTGTCTTGCGGGACAACACGGCTCGTCGCGACGCGAATGATCGCCTCCGTCACTGCAACGGCGAGTGCGGTGCCGGCAGCATGATGGTCGAGTGCATTTCCTCGAGCACCTGCGTGCCCTTGCTCAAAAATTCCAGCCAGGCCGGATCCTTCATCGCGTTGCCGCGTGCGGCGGCGCGGGCGTTGAGATCGGGATAGGCCCAGATGTGGCAGACCTCGTTGGGCTGCCCGGCTTCGGTGGTCCAGAGACCGACGATCTTGGAGTATTTCTCGCGCTCCGGCATCACGCCGGTGATCAGATCGAGCCATTGCTTGGCGCCGCCGACCGGCTTGGCGCGATAGTTGCGGAATTCGTAGATGTTGCCTGATGTCGCCGGCGCCACCGGCGGGATGACAGCATTGAGCAGCCGCACCTCCTGCCGCACCAGCAGCGGACGGATCACCGGAATATACTCGCCGGTCCAGCGCGGATTCTTGGCGAGCTCGGCGCGCAGCCGGGTCCGCTCGTTGAGATCGGCGTAGCTCCACATATGCATGACCTGATTGAGCGGACCGATCTCGGTGATCCAGTAGCCTTCCAGCTTGCCGAAATTGTCGGCGCGGATATCGCGCGAGATCGTGCTCGCCGCCTTCACCATCTCGCCGACGGCGCCTGGACGTACCGTGTAGGTGCGCAGCTCATAGATCATGATGGTCTCCCTGATTGTTTCCGATGGATGATGTGGGCAAACGAAAAAGCCCGGCATGAGCCGGGCTTTTGATGTGGACTGCGGACTACTGCGCCGCCTGCGCGTTGATCTCTGCCGAGACCTGGCGGATGGCGCGGGCGAGCTGCTCGGCCGGCTGGGCGCCGGACACCGCGTATTTCTGCGCAAACACGAAGGTCGGCACGCCCGAAATCCCCTTCTCGGCGGCTTCCTGGGCCTGCGCCGAGACCAGCGCGACATCTTCGTCGGTGGCAAGACGCTTGCGCACGTCGTCGGCATCGAGCCCGACGTCGCTTGCTGCCTGCACCAGCACGTTGCTGTCGGTGAGATCGCCGCCGTCGCGGAAATACAGCTCCATCAGCCGTTGCTTCATCTCGGCCGCCTTGCCCTTGGCCTCGGCCCAGTGAATCAGGCGATGGCAGTCGATCGTGTTGGGCTGCCGCTTGACGAGCTCGGGATGGTAGGTGAGCCCCTCCTCATTGGCGGCGGCGACCACGCGGCCAGCGATGCCCTTGTAGGCATCGACCGAACCGAACTTGGCGGTGAGATATTCCTCGCGGCTGATGCCCTCGCGCGGCACCCAGTTGTTGAGGAAGAACGGCCGCCAGTGCACCTCGACCGGCACATCGGGCACCAGCTTGAGCGCATCCTCGATGCGATGCTTGCCGATATAGCACCAGGGGCAAACGACGTCGGAGACGATGTCGAGGCGAAGCGGCTTCAGATCGCTCATGGCGGGGTTCCCGGCGGAAATGGAACCCCAAAGGTAGGCCGAAAGCGTCCCGAGACAAGCCGCTATTTCATACTGGCTGCCATCTGCCGCATCCGCTCGGCGGTCAGCTCATCGGCCGGGAAGAAGGTCTCCAGCGCCAGTTCCTGCAGCGTGATGTCGACCGGCGTGCCGAACACCATTGTGGTCGAGATGAAGCTCAGGATTTCGCCATTGAGGCGGAGCTTGAAGGGAAGCGCGACGTTGTTGTCGGTGGTGATCGGGGCCGACCGCGCCGGGATCGGATAGGACTTCAGGTCCTGATAGAGCTTGAGCAGCTCCGGATCGGCCGTTGCCTCGCATTGCCGATGCAGCCGCTCCAGAAGATGCGCGGCCCATTCCGCGAGGTTCACGGTGCGCGGCGCGAGGCCCTCGGGGTGGAAGGCAAGCCGCAGGATGTTGAAGGGCTGGCCGAGCAGCCGCTGCGGCACGCCCTCGAGCAGCGGCGCCACCATGCGGTTGGCAGAGACCAGATTCCAGTGCCGGTCATAGGCCAGCGCCGGATTGGGCTCGTGCGCCTTCAGCACCAGGTTGATGGCCTCGCGCGCCGATTTCAGCGCCGGATCATCCAGCGAGCGTTGCGGGAATGCGGGCGCGAAACCCGCGGCGACCAGCAGCACGTTGCGTTCGCGTAGGGGCACGTCGAGGCGCTCCGCCAGTTTGAGGACCATGTCGCGCGACGGCGCCGAGCGGCCGGTCTCGACGAAGCTCAGATGCCGCGCCGAGATCTCGGCATCGACGGCAAGGTCGAGCTGGCTGAGATGGCGGCGCTGCCGCCACTCGCGCAGGTGCTCGCCGATCGGGACGGGTTTTGCGGGCTCGGCCCGCGCCATGGATGCATGTGCGTTCATGGTGCAAAACCTACCATGCGAAATTCGCCCGTTCCATTACATGCGAGGTAATCGAATTGGCGCGCCGGCCGGCTCATCTTCCACGGCACAGGAGATGACCATGCTGATGCTGTCCCTTGTCCGCGCCCTCGCCGTCCTGCTGCCGTGGCTGGTCCATCTGGCCACCTGGCTGCTGGCGCGCTCGCTCAACATGCCGCAGCCGTTCGTGCACGCAACCGGCGTGTTCGTGTTCGCGCAGGTCTATGCGGTCGAGATGAGGGTCGGCAAGGCGCTGTGTCCGCTCCGGCTGTGGCGTCAGCTGCAGTCGCTGTTCCGCTGACCACCCCCATCCCAACCAGAGGAGACCGTGCCATGATCCATTCGTCCCAGCTGCTGCGCCGCGCTTTGCTTGCCGATGCCGTCTTCAGTGGCGTATCCGCCATAGCGATGGTGCTCGACGCCGACGCGCTGGCATCGCTGCTCGGCTTGCCGGAAGCGCTGCTGCGCGAGACCGGGCTGTTCCTGATCGCCTATACGGCGCTGGTCGGCTGGCTCGGCACGCGCATGTCGGTGCCGAAGCCGCTGGTGATGCTGGTGGTCGTCGGCAACGCGGCCTGGACGCTCGCCAGCATCGCGCTGCTGCTGTCGGGCGCGGTGTCGCCGAACCTCTTCGGGACCATCGTGATCCTCGCCCAGGCGATCGCCACCGGCGTGTTCGCCGAGCTGCAATATGTCGGGCTGCGCCGCAGCGGTGAAGCGGTCGCGGCGTAAACTGAACGCCAGACGTGACGAGCGGCCGTCGCGGCAAACGCGGCGGCCGTTTCTGTCAGCTCAGCACCACCGCGACGATCATGCCGGCAAAGGTCAGCGCCAGGCCGATGATCAGCATCGGCACCAGGCTGCTGCCGGAAAACGGATCGGCCTGATCCTGATGAAACCATGCGCTGTCGACGGCGCGCGCGATTGCCTTCGCCCTGTTCCTCATTGCACTGCTCCTGCTTCGCTTCGCCTGTAACGCTCGCCAACCGCCAGCATCACGCCCTGCCCGCTGGCGACGCCCATCTCGAGGCTCGAGGCGATGCGCCGCGCGCGATCGATGAAATGCGCCGCGGCCGCCGGCGGGCACAGCTCGGCTGCGGTCGCCTCGAACAGTTCGAGCCAGCGGTCGAAATGCGCGGCGTCGATCGGCAGCGGCATATGCTTGACCATCGGCGTGCCGTGATAGCGCCCGGTCATCAGCGCGACCGAGGACCAGAACGCGCACATCTGGGCCAGGTGCGGCGCCCAATTGCTGATCCTGCTCTCGAACACCGGCCCGATCATCGGGTCCTTGCGGACCCCGGCGTAGAAGGCGTGCACCAGCTGCTCGATCATGGCCTCGGTGATCCCAGTCCGCGCGACAATCCCGGCGGTGATCTGCTCGCGGCGCTCTGCTCCTGTCATGGCTCACATCCTAAATAGGTATTTCAAATGCCTATTTAGCCTGCTATAGCTGATCCGCCAAGTGCTGATTTCGAAGGGCTTCCATGCGCCTGACATCGTTCACGGATTTTGCGCTCCGCGCCCTGATGCGGCTGGCCGGCGAGCCGGACCGGTCGTTTGCCACCAGCGAGATCGCGGCCGAATTCGAGATTTCCCGCAATCATCTTGCCAAGGTGGTGCGCGACCTTGCCGAGGCCGGCTTCATTGCCACCCAGCGCGGCGCTGGCGGCGGGTTCTCGCTGGCGCGGCCGGCGGAGACCATCACCCTCGGCGAGGTGGTGCGCGCGCTGGAAGGCAGCAGCGCGCTGGTCGAATGTTTCAGGGATGATGGCGGAGACTGCCTGCTGCTGCCGCGCTGCCGGCTGAAGGCAAAGCTTGCGGCGGCACGCGAGGCCTTCATGCGCGAGCTCGACGGAACGACGCTCGCCGAATGCGCCTACCTGCCGCGTCCCGTCCGCCATCCCGCGAGGGCATCATGACGACGATCGCATTCGCGGACGGCGCGTTCGAGGTTGACGCCAATATCATCGCCGAAGGCCTCGGTATCGCGGTTCCGCTGCTGCAGGCCGGGATGCGCTCGGGCGCGATCACGACGCGCTCGGAGCGCGGGCTCGACGCTGATCAGGGGCGCCATCGCCTCACATTCTTCTCGGGGAGCAAGCGTTTCCGTCTCGTCATCGACGAGCACGGCACGATCATCCAGCGCTCGACGCTGGATTTCGGCAATTCCCCGTTGCCACGCGCGGCGCACCGGCCGAGCGGCTAGAGCGTTTTCGGGCGACGTGGGTATCAGGCGTTCAGTGCCCGAGCGGTGCCCCGCTTCGACGAGGCAGCCTTCTTGCCCGCCGTGTTGATCAGGCTGTGACCATTGAGGTGACTGCCGTTCAGCGCCGTGCCGTTGACGAGCTTGCCGTTTGCTTTGGCAGCCTTCTTCGCCTTCCGCTGCCTGGCCCGCTCCTCGGCGAGCTTCTCGGCCTTGCGCTGTGCTTTCCGCTCGGCCCTTTCCTTCAGCCGCACCCGCTCCGCCCTCGCCTCCGCGCGCTTCTTCTTGCGCTTCCTCTCGCAGGCATCGCACTTACAGCCGATCGGCTTCAGATAGGCTTTGAAATAGTCGGTTCCGTAATCGTAATTGATTTCGTCGCCCGGCTCGATGTCCTTGATGGCGCGGATGAACACCTTGCGCTTGCGTGGGCGAACGTCGGATTCCGCGTTCGGCCTGCAGGCGTGGTTGATATAGCGGGCAACGTTCTCGCGGATCGAGCCGTCGATGGTCCAGCGGTTGGTGAGCTCGAACAGATATTTGTTCTCGATCGCGTCCTCATCCTTCTTCTTCGAGTCGAGCAACGGCCCGAAATAGCGGATGATCTTGGTGCCTTTCTTGATCGGCTTGGTGGCGAAAAGGCCAAGACCGGTACGGGAACGGCCGACGCGATAGGGCTTGTTGGATGATATCGTGGTCATGACGATCAAGGTTACGGCACGCAAGTGCACGCGACAGAAGTTGCGAAGCCGCCCTTCTAGGACGATTCCGCGCGCCTGTCAGGTGTTTCCCGCGTGTCTATTGAACCTTCCCCAGATTGCATATGTCAGACACAAAGTAACGTCCGGATCCCAGGTTTCCCCCTATGAAATACCTTGCTTTTGCAACAGTCGTTATGGCGCTTGCCGGTGCAAATCCTGGTCAGGCCGGCGCTGAGACAATCAGCAGCAGCTACACATCGACCGCGCCGAAGGCCTGCCGCATGATCGGCAAGCCCAGCGAGGAGGACGGCAGCACCACGAGGGTCTGTCCGGGAAAATCCGGGCTTGTGGTGCTGATCAACGAGGGCGATCTGCGCGAAGTGGTCTCGGTCGGCCGAAACCGCGAGGCAGCAGCCAGGGAACCTGCGGCGCAGGCCTGGTTCGGCCCGTTCAGCTCGACCGGCGATACGGTCGAATGGCGTGCAGCCGGCAGCAAGCCGTTTGCGATCATCCAGCGTTGGCAGATCGCCGACAACAGCGAGCAGGACAAGCGCGGCGGCCCCGTCTCGCGGGCGATGCTCGCCGTGACCCGGCTGCCGCCGGGCGATGTCTGTCACGTCGCCTATGTCGACGTCGCGGCCAATCCCAACGCCAACGCGCTGGCGCGACAGGCCGCCGACGATTTCGCCCGCGATTTCAAATGCGGCACGGATACGGTGAAGACGGTCGGACAGAGCGGCCGGACCACGTCGCTTGTGAGGCGCTAGCCCACAGCACTGGTTATTGCCGCGCCGAGCGGCCCGCGGACAATCGCAGCATCGCGGTCAACAACATTTCCGCGGATGTGCCCTCGGGCGACCGATCCAGAATCGTCTTGAGGCGTCCGTCGAGCAGCAGCATGGTGAAACCATGCACCAGCGACCAGGCGGACGCGATCGCGGCCGCTTGGTCCAGCGTAAGCTGCTCCTTGGAAATCTGCTCGTGCCGACTGGCGCCGACGCCGCGGGTCAGCCCTGCGAACGAAGCCTCGGACGCCTCGTGCAGCGACGGCCGCGAATGATCGAGCCGCTCACTGCGGAACATCAGTCCGTACATGCCGGGATGTGCCTGCGCATAGGCAACATAAGCCTTGGCGCTCGCCACGCCCTTCTCGGGCGTCGTGGCCGCCGAGGCGTCAGCAGCCGCCATCGCGAGGCCGAATTGCCGGAAACCGATCGCTGCGAGTTCGCTGAGCAAACCGGTGAGATCGCCGAAATGATGCGTCGGGGCGGCGTGCGACACACCGGCCTCGCGCGCCACCGCACGCAATGTCAGTCCCGCCAATCCATCACGCTCGAGCACGCGCTCGGCGGCCTTCAACAGTGCCTCATGCAGATCGCCGTGATGATACGGCGTGTCGTTGGCGCGGCGCCGTGGGGCAGGACGAGCCGCCGCGGTCCGTGCAACCCGGCGGGTCGGAGCCCGTGCCGGGCGAGTCGCCTTGTTTTCTTTGGATATTCTTGCCATCGGGCCCTTATATGTCGCAATTTTTACACTGTAAAGATTTTGCTTGACGATCGGCGGCGTCATCCCTACTGATATCTTTACGATGTAAAGATCATAATGCAGGGAGATGCGGAATGCTCGACCAGGTCACATCCAATGCGGCGCGCACCAATCTGGCGCCGATCCCATTCGAAGCCGACGCGCCATTCCTGAAGATCTCGGGCGAATTGCCGCGCGAGCTGAACGGCACGCTCTATCGCAACGGTCCCAACCCGCAATTCGAGGCGCCCGGTGCGCACTGGTTCGTCGGCGACGGCATGCTGCACGCCTTCCATCTCGAGAACGGCCGCGCCAGCTACCGCAACCGCTGGGTCCGCACGCCGAAATGGCAGGCCGAGCATGATGCCGGCCGCGCGCTGTTCGGCGGCTTCGGGCGCAAGATGCCGGATGCGCCGGCCACCACGACGACCGACGGCGGCGTCGCCAACACCAACATCATCTTCCATGGCGGCCGGCTGCTCGCACTGGAGGAAGGCCATCTGCCGACCGAGATCGAGCCCGGCACGCTCAATCGCCTCGGCTATTGCGACTACAAGGGTGCAATCTCCGGCCCCTTCACCGCGCATCCGAAGATCGATCCGGTCACCGGCGAGATGGTGTTCTTCGGCTACAACGCCGCAGGCCCGTTGACGCCGGCGCTGTCGTTCGGCGCGGTGAGCTCGTCCGGCGTGGTGACGCGATTCGAACGCTTCGAGGCGCCCTATGCCAGCATGGTGCACGACTTCATCGTCACCGAGAATCATGTGCTGTTTCCGATCCTGCCGATCACCGGCAGCATGCAGCGCGCGATGCGCGGACAGGCGCCCTATGCCTGGGAGCCGGAGAAAGGCGCCTATGTCGGCGTGATGAAGCGCAGCGGCGCGTCAAAGGACATCGTCTGGTTCCGCGCCGAGACCTGCTACGTTTTCCACGTGATGAACGCGTGGGAGGACGGCAACCGCATCATCGCCGACGTGATGCAGTTCGAGGAAGCGCCGCTGTTCAACCATCCCGACGGCTCGCCGACCGACCCGCGCAAGAACCGCGCGCGCTATTGCCGCTGGACCTTCGACCTCTCCGGCAACACCGACCGCTTCACGCAGACCTATCTCGACGACCTCACCGGCGAATTCCCCCGCGTCGACGATCGCCGCGCCGGATTTGCCAGCAATCACGGCTGGTATGCCTGCGCCAACCCCGATCTGCCGATGTTCGGTGCGCTGTCGGGCATCGTGCACGTCGATGGCCGTGGCAAGCGGCTCGGCCACTATCTGCTGCCCGCCGGCGATACGATCTCCGAGCCTGTCTTCGTCGAGCGCGGCGCTGACGCCGCGGAAGGCGACGGCTGGCTGCTCGCGGTGGTCTGGCGCGCCCGCGAAAACCGCAGCGACCTCGCCGTGTTCAACGCGCAAGATGTCGAAGCGGGCCCAACCGCGCTGGTCCATCTCGGCCACCGCGTGCCGGATGGATTCCACGGCAATTGGGTGGGCGCGGAGTAATCGTCGATCGTCCCAGACGTCAGAGCAGCAATTCCTCGCTCGTCATGCCCGGCCTCGTGCCGGGCATCCACGTCTTGGTCGCCACTTGCGGGAAAGACGTGGGTGGCCGGGACATAAGCGAGCGGAAGCGACGCCGCCCGTCAACGGCCATGCCCGGCCACAACGATGCGGGACGGCGAGCGCCAAGTGCGGGAGCCATTTTTATGTCACTGTCATAGCTGGATTTTTTCCAGTCACCTTACGATTTTGACACTGTAAAGATTTCGCTTGACGCTTCCATTGCTCGCCTCTAGGGTATCTTTACGATGTAAAGATCAGCCGATGAGGCTCACCATGACGATCTTCCTGATCCTCGCTCCCTACGGCGCCTTCGCCATGCTGATGCTGGTGACCTCGGCCACGGTGAGCCTGCTCTGTGCCGCCCTGATCTGCCTTGCCGTGATCGCGTTCGATGTCGCACGCGGCCGCAGCATCAAGATCCTCGGCGTCGGTTCGGTGATCGTGTTCGCCGCGGTCGGCCTCTACCTCATCTTCGTCGACGCGACGTCGAGCAGCATCGCGGTGAAGATCGCGGTCGATGCCGGCATGTTGCTGGTGTCGCTCGGCTCGATCATGATCGGCCATCCCTTCACGCGGCAATATGCGCTGGAACAGGTCGATGCCGAAACCGCGAAGCTGCCCGGCTTCATCCACGCCAATTACCTGATCACCGGTGCCTGGACCGTCGCGATGCTGCTCATGCTGATCGGCAACATTGCGGTGCTTTACGTGCCGGCGCTGCCGCTGTGGACGGGCCTCTTGATCGCCTTCGCCGTACGTAACGCGGCGGTGTACTTCACCCACTGGTATCCGCACCATCGCGCGGCCAAGGACGCGGCGCCGCCGGCCGGCGCGCTGCCGTCCCGCTAAACGCTGTCATAACAACATCACCACGATCATCCCGAGGAAACGGAAACCACGACGATGAAGAGCGTATTTGCCAGGCTTGCGAGCGACTTCCTCTCCACCATCGTCTTCCTGGTGGTCTATTTCGCCACCGACAATGTCCTGATCGCCACCGGCGTTGCGATCGCGGGCGCGATCGCACAAGTGATCTATGCGCGCGTCAAGGGACAGGCGCTCGGCTACATGACCTGGGCGAGCCTTGGGCTCGTGATCGTGCTCGGCGGCGCGACGCTTTTCACCAACGATCCGCGCTTCGTGCTGGCGAAGCCCGCGATCGGCCACATCGCGATCGGCGCGATCATGCTCAAGCGCGGCTGGATGCTGCGCTATTTGCCGCCGATCGTGACCGAGACGATTCCGGAATACGCCACCCTCGCCGGCTACGCCTGGGCCGCGCTGATGTTCATTCTCGCCGCCGGCACCATTGCGATCGCGGCGACCGGCGACATGAAGCTGTGGGCGTTCTACGTGTCGGTGGTGCTGGTCGGCGCCAAGATCGCCGCCTTCGCGATCCAGTATGTCGCCTTCCGCTTCCTGGTCGGAAGCCGGCTGCGCGCCGCCGCCCGCGCCTGATCGCCGCAGCCGCGAACTAGGCGCGCGCGGCAAGATGGGCTATACCCGCGCACGCGTTTTCTTCACGCGAACCGGTAGCCATTTCGCTCGAAAGCGCTTTACCTGGAGGGGAGACATCAATGGCGGTGGACGGAAACTGGAATCTCACGATGACGACCCCGATGGGCGAGCGCAAGGCGACGCTGTCGCTGGCAAGCTCCGGCGGCACGCTCACCGGCACGCAGGGCGCCGAGGGCAACTCCACCGAAATCTTCGACGGCACCGTGAACGGCGACGACGTCGCCTGGAAGGTTTCCATCACCAATCCGATGCCTCTGACGCTCGAATTCACCGGCAAGGTCTCCGGCGACGGCATCTCCGGCGAGATGGGCATCGGCCCGATGGGCAGCTTCCCGTTCACCGGCACGCGGGCGTAACGCCGGCCGAACACGCCGGCCGGCGCAGTCGCGCGCTCAGCGACGCACGCCGGCCGGCTCGTTGCGATAGGTCCTTTGCACGGAGCTGCGTTCCAGCTCCGCAGCTGCCGCGGCAGCTTGATCCGCCGAAGCGCGGATGTTGCCGAGGTTCGCCGCCGCGGCAGACGCCATCGCGGCATGAAGGCGCGACATCTCGAACTGCCGATGCTGCAGCGTGGAAGAGACGCGTTCCTGCATCGCGGCGAGATACAAGTCCCGCGTCTTGGGGTTATCCTCGAGGTTCTTGGCGTAGTTCTGGGTAGGCCCCTGCGCGCCCTCCAGCTTCAGCTTGACGCGCGTGGAGTCCTTGTCCTCAGCCGAGAGCTGGGCGGTGTAGCGGAACAACTCCTCGCCCTTCCGGCGGACGATCCAGACGACTTCCGAGTCGCCGTTGCTGCGGACCCCGACATCCAGCACAGCGCTTCCGAACACCAAGGGCGGCAGCTCAGCCTTCGCGAGTTCCTGGCGTGCCTGCGCGATCGGCACGCGATAGACCATGCCGTCGCCGGGTAAAAGGGTGAAGTACAGATAGACCACCACGCAGGCCACAAGAAATACACCGAAGGAAAAAGGCTTCATCGTCAATCTCCCATCCATTGCGATTAATCGTCAGCGCGGAGTCATCTCATCCACGCCGACCTCTGGATGAGCGCGGAGGGTCGACGACAAACCTTAAGGGTACTTGGCTGAAATCGGTTGCTTTCTTCGATGGGCACAACCTCGCGCGTGGCAGAACGTCGCAGCCGCTGCAGCGTGGTTAATGCAAACGATACAGGCTGAGGCGGACGGCCGCGCCGCGTGTGACGCCGTCACACCCACTAAAACCAGATCTGCATCGGCAGACCGTGCCCATCCGGCGGCGGCACGCCTTCCGGAACGCTTCCACAAGGTTCGCGCGCAGCCAGCGCCACTGCACACGCATCCAGCACGTCATCGCGCTTCGCGCCGGTGCCGGTCCGCATCTCGGTGAGCCAGCGATCGATCTCGCGGAAGCCCGTTCGCTTCAGCAGCCTGCGGCGGAGCGCATCGCCCTCCTCCGACTTCTTGCGCGGCAAGGCCTCGCCGCGGTTCAGCCGCAGGAACACCAGTTCGGGATGCACCTCGCGGATATCGCGCGTGGCGTTCGCGCGCACGAACGCGTCGACCTCCATGATCTTTGGCCCGAGATGCCAGAGCTGGCGCGACACACGGGTCTGGCCGCGACGCCGCGCTTCCTCGTTCGCCGCGTCCGGATCGTCAAACTCTTGCCACAACCAGCGCCGCGCGCCGGTGAAGACGCGCGAGGTGTGCGGGCGCAATCTCACGCGCGCAAGCAGGTCGCAATCGCGCTCGCCGTCATCGGTCATACCGATCGGAATATCGATCCCGGCGCGATCGAACGGACGCGCCAGCGCGTCGGCAATATCGCTGTGAATGGAAATCGTGCGCTGGTCGCCGTCGATGGTGACGGCGACCCAGCCCTTGGAGAATCCGTCGAGGCCGACCGCAATCAACCCGGATCCTCAACCGAGATTCAATTCCTTGAAGAAGTCGTTGCCCTTGTCGTCGATGATGATGAAGGCCGGGAAGTCGACCACCTCGATGCGCCAGATCGCTTCCATGCCGAGCTCGGGATACTCGACAACCTCGACCTTCTTGATGCAGTGCTCGGCGAGGTTCGCCGCGGCGCCGCCGATCGAGCCGAGATAGAAGCCGCCGTGCTTCTTGCAGGCCTCGCGCACCGCGACCGCGCGGTTGCCCTTGGCGACCATCACCATCGAGCCGCCCGCGGCCTGGAACTGGTCGACGAAGGAATCCATGCGTCCCGCCGTGGTCGGGCCGAATGCGCCGGAGGCGTAGCCGTCGGGCGTCTTGGCGGGACCCGCGTAATAAACCGGATGGTTCTTGAAATAATCGGGCAGCGGCTCGCCCTTCTCCAGGCGCTCGCGCAGCTTGGCGTGCGCGGAGTCGCGCGCGACGATCATGGTGCCGGTCATCGAGACGCGGGTCTTGATCGGATATTGCGACAGCGTTGCGAGGATTTCCTTCATCGGCTTGTTGAGGTCGATCTTGACGACCTCACCGCCGAGCGACTGCTCGACCGCGGGCAGATACTGCGCCGGGTTGTGCTCGAGCTCCTCGAGATAGACGCCGTCCCTGGTGATCTTGCCGAGCACCTGGCGGTCCGCCGAACAGGAGACGCCGAGCCCGATCGGCAGCGAGGCGCCGTGGCGCGGCATACGGATCACGCGCACGTCGTGGCAGAAATATTTGCCGCCGAACTGCGCGCCCACCCCCAAGCTTTGCGTCATCTTGAGGATTTCCTGCTCCATCTCGAGATCGCGGAACGCATTGCCGTCGGCCGAGCCGTGGGTCGGCAGCGCATCGAGATAGCGTGCCGAGGCAAGCTTCACGGTCTTCATGCAGAGCTCGGCCGAGGTGCCGCCGATCACGATCGCGAGGTGATAAGGGGGACACGCCGCGGTGCCCAGCGTCAGCACCTTCTCCTTCAGGAAGGCGAGCAGTCGGTCCTTGGTCAGCACGGAGGGCGTCGCCTGGAACAGGAAGCTCTTGTTGGCCGAGCCGCCGCCCTTGGCCATGAACATGAACTTGTAGGCGCCCGCAGAATCCCCTTGGCCCTCGGCGTAGATCTCGCATTGCGCCGGCATGTTGTTGGCGGTGTTCTTCTCCTCATACATCGACAACGGAGCGACCTGCGAGTAGCGCAGATTGCGGCGCAGATAGGCATCGCGCGCGCCTTCGGACAGCGCGGCCTCGTCGTCACCTTCGGTGATGACGTTGCATCCCTTCTTGCCCATGATGATCGCGGTGCCGGTGTCCTGGCACATCGGCAGCACGCCGCCGGCCGCGATGTTGGCGTTCTTCAGGAAGTCGAAGGCGACGAACTTGTCGTTGTCGCTGGCTTCCTTGTCCTCGAGGATCGAGCGCAGCTGCTTCAGGTGGCCCGGCCGCAGATAGTGGTTGATGTCGCCGAAGGCGGCCTCGGAAAGCGCCCGCAGCGCCTCCCGCGACACCACGAGCATGTCCTTGCCCAACACCTTCTCGACCCGGACGCCCTCGCTCGTCACCTTCTTGTAGGGCGTGGTGTCGGCACCAAGCGGGAACAGAGGCGTGTGCTTGTAGGGCGGAACGGGCTTCTGCTGGTCGGGGAAGGCTGAGGGGGCGTTCATGAGCTGCTCGTCGGTTTCGAAAGGCCGATGCCGGCCGCGGGGCCGCCGGCAATGTAGAGCCGTTCTAAGCCTTTTTCCGACAAAGGAAAGGGAAGCCGGCCGCCTTCCAGCCATGCGCGGGACCGGCAATCCACGTGCTATGTTTCATGCCATCGTAATCCCAGGTTGCCACAACGCCGGCAAGCCGCGAAACGGCCAGGGAAACCATCAGGAAACCATCAGGAGACCTTCATGAAGACAGCGCTCTTCATCTGGTTCGCGGCGCTGACCTTGCTGATCGCGGTCCCGACCGGCGCCGATGCCGCCCGCCTCGGCAAGCCGTGCGGCGGCCTTGCCGGCCTGCAATGCAGCAGTCGCGGCCAGTTCTGCCAGTTCAAGCCCGGGACCTGCGGCCGCTTCGACCAGACCGGCACCTGCGCGTTCCGCCCGACGATCTGCAACAAGATCTTCAAGCCCGTCTGCGGCTGCGACGGCAAGACCTATGGCAATGATTGCGAGCGCCGGGCCGCCGGAGTTTCCAAGGCGCAGGACGGCAAGTGCTCGTCCTGACGCGGCCATATTGACGGGCTCCGCGGGAGCCTGCATGTAACTTCGCGTATTTTCATACCGCGGGGGGTATTTCGTGACAGCATCGTTGCGCCGACGCTTGCCTTTGAGCATCCGCTCCACACTGCTGGCCGCGCTGATCGCGCTGGCGACGGTTTTCGTCGCAGCGCCCGCGCATGCCGATCCCTGCGTGGACATCGCCAAGCAGCTCGCCGGGCAGATCGACGGGCTGAAGGTCAATTTCAGCGCCGCCAACATCACCTACCTCACGCACCCGGCGGCGAAGGAATTGTCGCTCGGCTGCCGCGGCAAGGACTATTCGATCGAGCTCTACGCCAAGACCGATCGCAAGATGAAGCCGGAGTTCTTCAACCTGGTCGGCTCCGCCACGGCGCTGATCTTCACCGTGCCGAAGGACGACGCCGTCACCGGCACCTCGCGCTGCCTGAAGCGGATGGGCATCTTGCGCGGCAACACCATCACGATGCGCTATCGCCGCCTCAACCTCGAATGCACCCGCAACAAGACCGACGCGTCGATCACGGTTCGTCGCGGCAACAACGAGTGATCAGCCTTCGCCGGTGATGCGCGCGATGGCGTCGAGCACCCTGCCCCATCCCGGGCTCATCATGTCGAAGGCGAAGCGGTTGCCCGGCAGCACGAACCCGTCATGCACCATCCGCAGATGGGTGCCGCCTTCGACCGGCGTCAGCGCCCAGGTGACGATCGTATCGAGCTTCGAGCCGTATTCCGGATTGGTATCAGCGCCGCCCTTCCAGGAGTAGCGCAACAGACGCGGCGGATCGCAATCCAGCACCGTGCAATGCACGACACCGTCCCAGTCGCCCATCGGCTTGGTGTGGAAATTGAAGCGATGGCCAACGGCCGGCGCGAAATCGTTCGGCATCAGCCATTTCGCGATCCGATCGCTCGTCGTCAGCGTCCGCCAGATCTTCTCGGCCGCGTAGGGCAGCACCTTCTCGACCGTGATCGCGTGCGTCTCACCCATCACTCACTCTCCTTCAGCAGCCGTTCCAGGTTTGCAAAGCGCTCGGCCCAGAACTTCTCGTAATGGCCGAGCCAGTCGATCAGCGGGCCGAGCCCCTTCGGCGCGATGCGATAATGGATATGCCGGCCCTCGCGCCGCTCGGCGACCAGCCCGGCATCGCGCAGCGCGCGCAGATGTTGCGACACCGCCGGCTGCGACACCTTTGAACCCTGCACCAGGCCGGTCGCGGCGATCTCGCCTTCCCGCGCGATCCGCTCAAACACCGCCCGCCGCGTCGGGTCCGCGAGGGTCTTGAGCACATCGGTCAGCTGCGTGGCGGCGGGCATGAGAAATATATAAGCAATTGCTTATATGACTGTCAATACAGTCGCAACGCAGGAACGTCTCGCCTGCTCCGAAAGTTGATCGCTGCGGTCGCATGTTTGCCGGGAAAAGGGTGCGATAATATCGACTGGAATCGCGCGGAGCCGCTCATGATCGCAAAGCTCCTTCTGCAGAATACCTTCTTCGTCATCGCCATGGCCGTGCTGCTGTTCGCCTTCGCAGGCACGCTGCACTGGCCCGGCGCATGGGCCTATCTGATCGCCTCGGCCGTGATCGGCCCGGCCTGCGGGCTGTGGCTTGCCAAGGTCGATCCCGGGCTGCTGGCCGAGCGCATGCGCCTCACCGCGCGTGAAGGCCAGCCCACCGAGGACAAGCGGTTCATGCTGGTGTTCCTGGTCGTAGCCGTGCTGTGGTTCGTCGCGATGGGGCTCGACCGGCGCTTTGACGGCGTCAATGACGGCGTGCCGCTGATCGTGCTCGGCCTTGCGCTGTACCTGTTGTCGACCGTGCTGATCCTCTGGGTGTTCCGCACCAACTCGTTCGCGGCGCCGGTCGTGAAGGTGCAGACCGAGCGCGACCATCACGTCATCTCGACCGGTCCCTACGCGCTGGTCCGCCATCCGATGTATACGAGCGTGATGCTGTTCTTCATCGGCGTGCCGCTGACGCTCGGCTCCTGGTGGGGCCTCGCCTTCGTGCCGGTGTTCTTCGTGATGTTTGCGATCCGCACAGGGATCGAGGAGCGCACGCTGGTGACGGGACTGTCAGGCTACGCCGATTATGCGGCACGGGTGCGCTACCGCCTCGTGCCCGGGCTGTGGTGAGGGATCATCATGGCAGAGAGCAAGACCTACACCGGCGGTTGCCATTGCGGACAGGTCCGCTTCGAATGCACCACCGATATGGCCATGGTGACGGCCTGCAACTGCTCGATCTGCACCAAGAAGGGCCTGCACTTCGTGTTCATGCCGCCGTCGAGCTTCCAGCTCCGCGCCGGCGCCGAAAACCTCAAGGAATATCTCTTCAACCGCCATGCGATCCGCCATCAGCTTTGCGTCGATTGCGGCGTCGACGTGTTCGCGCGCGGCAAGAAGCCCGATGGCACCGACATCGTGGCGCTGAATGTCAGCTGCATCGATGGCATCGATCTGTCGAAGATCGCGATGACGCCGGTGGACGGGCGGAGCCGGTAGCCTTCCACGCCGTCATTCCGGGGCACGCGGAGCGTGAACCCGGAATCCAGAGATTGTGGCGCGAGATTCCGGGTTCGCTTCGCGCCCCGGAATGACGGTGCCTACAAATCCAGCGCCTTGTAGCGCCGGAAAATGCCCTCTTCGTTGAAGGGAATCCGCCGCTCGCTGGCCAGATACGCCTTGATGTTCGGCCGCTCGGCGACGCGATCGCGCAGCGCGATCAGCCGCGGGATCTTCTTCTCGAACGCCGCCATCCGCTTCGGAAACGCATAGCGCAGGCCTTCCACGATCTGGAACAGCGACAGGTCGGCGTAGGTCAGCCGGCGGCCGGTGACGAACGCACCGCGGTTGGCCTGCACGAGGTCCTCGAAATATCCGAGATATTTCGGCACCCGCGAATCCCAGAACTCCTCGGTGCGCTTCTTCGCCGGCGCCTTCTGGTCCTCGTAATACAGCGATGGCCCGAGCGGATGATGGGTGTCGTGGATCTCCAGCACGAAGTCCGCGATCGTCAGCTGCAGCTGGTGCACCCAGAGCTTTCCGCCCTCCGCCTTCGGCGCGAGGCCGTGGCGCGCGCCGAGATAGAGCAGGATGTTGGCGGTCTGCCCGATCACGAGACTGCCGGCCTTGAGGAACGGCGGCGCGAAGGGCGGCGTGCCCTTGTGTGCCTCCATCATCTTCGTCATGGCACCCATGCCGCCCTTGGCCCGCGCGACATCGGTGTAGCCGGCGCCCGCATCCTCGAGCGCGAGACGGACATATTCGCCGCGGCCCTGGATCATCGGCCAGTAGTAAAGCTGATAGTGCATGCAGTTACCTCCGAAAACTTCGCCGCATCGCTTCGCTTCAGCTCGATCGTAGCCGCGCCGCGGTCAGATCGTCCATCGCGCGCGGCCGCCTGGGCGAACCGCGCCGAGGCTGCTAAGGTTCCAACGTCGAATCTTCGATGAGGGATCATCTTATGGCGGATAGCAAGAAGAAGCGGGGCGCGGCAGATCGCGCTCTGATCGCGTTGAGCGAGTCCTACGAAGTTGCGTACTGGTCCAAGAAGTTCAAGGTCACGCCGGCGAAGCTGAAAGCCGCCGTCAAGAAGGTCGGGCATTCCGCCAAGAAGGTGGAAGCCCATTTCAAGGAGCAGCGCCACAAGGCCGCCGACCGCGCGCGGATCGCGATCAGCGAGCCCTACGAGGTGCGCTACTGGTCGAAGAAGTTCAAGGTGACCCCTGCCCGGCTCAAGACCGCGGTCGCAGCCGTCGGACATTCCTCGAAGAAGGTCGAAGCCTATTTCGCGGCGAAGAAGAAAACCGCAAAGAAAAAGAAGACGGCCAAGAAGACAGTTAAGAAGACCGTCAAGCGCAAGAAGAGCTGAGCGCGGCCGCACGATCCCGTCATTGCGAGGAGCCACCCGGTCGGCGCAAAGCGCCGCCGGATGACAGGCTCCGCGACGAAGCAATCCATCGCTCCGCGCGTACGGCAGGATGGATTGCTTCGCTGCGCTCGCAATGACGAAGCAGATGCGCTTCCCTCAGTTCGCCGCGAAGCAGTACAGCAGGCCGTCGCCGCCGGTGCTCTTCAGGTCGGCCTGCGAGCAGCCGCCGTCGGGACCGCGCGAGGGATGCGACGTGTTCCAGGATTTGGACGGCTCGTCGTCGCGCAGGCCCTTGCGGTCGAAATGCCCGAGCATGGCGGCGCCTTGCGTGCTGCTCGTCCAGTTCTTGCACGTGCGGTCCTCGCCGGCCGCAAATGCCGTACCGTCTGCCTGCGATCCCGTCAGCACGTCGTGGCGGTTCGGCGTGTCGCCGGCACCGTTGACGACCTCGCCCTTCTCGGACAGCGCGGTCTGCTTGGTGAGATTGTTGCCGGCGCTGTGCAGGTCGGCGACGTCCTTGGCGACCACGACGCCCTTTACATTCTTCCAAGGTCCCTTGCCGATGCGATCGCGCGCATTCTCCGCTGCCTTGCCGTCGGCCGCCTGGGTCGAGAGATAGGCGCGCCAGGTCTTCGGCGCACCGAAGCCGGCGGCCTGCGCCAGCGTCTGGCAATGATTGTCGGCGCCGGCGAGCCCGCCGAGATTGCCGCCGTTGCCGATGCCGTTGCTGGTGAGGAAGAAGCTGGTGTCGGCGGTCTGCGCCGCCGCCGGCGGCGCCGCCACGACGACGAACGCAAGACAGGCCGGAACCGCGATCTGCGCAACGATCTTCATCTCAATCCTCCCGATGGTTGTTATGGTCCGCTGAGATCAACCCGCAGGCCTTCCGGATATTCCGGCGCCGCGACATGTGAATGAAGGCACAAAACAAAGGCGCCGCGGACCAGGCCGCGGCGCCTTGTGTCTGTCATCTCCGGCAATCGATCAGTTGGTCTGCTGGATCGCCGAAAGCTCCCAATTGCCGCCGCGCTGGCGCACGAAGGTCCAGACCTCCGTGACCTCCTCCGGCTGCGTGCCGCCGCCGACCTGACGGCCGGTGCCGCGCTCGAGCACGGTGTCGACCAGCGAGTAGCGCATCGCGACCGTCGCATACTCGCTGTCGCCTTCGCGCCAGGCTTCCGCCAGATCGCCCTGCAGCAGCTTCACATTGGTCACCTTGTTGGTGACATTGCGCGCCTTGTTCTCCTCGAGATCCTTCGAGAAGTACGACACCATCTCCGGCGTCGCGAGCGTGTGCAGCTTCGCGATGTCCTCGTTCGACCACGCGGTCTGGATGTCGCCGAGCAGGCGCTCGAACGTCTCGTAGTCGCCAGGCGCGATCTCGACCGGCGCATTCGATCCGCCACCGAGGCCGAAGCCGAAGCCCGAGCGGGCGTTCGCCTGCGGACCGGGGCCGACGTCGGGGCCACCCGCATAGGCGGCCGCCGGCGTGTTGCGGCGCTGCCACCACGACATCGCAAGGCGAACCACGAGCACGATCAGGCCGATCTGCAGCAAGAGGCCAAGCATCGACGACAGGCCGCCGAGACCCGAGAACAGCCCACCGCCGAACAGCATGCCGAACAGGCCGGCGCCAAGGAAGCCCGCGGCCAGGCCGCCGAGCAGGCCGCGGCCCATTCCGCCGCGACCGAACAGGCCGCCGGAATTCGCCGCCGCCGGCGCGCCCATGTTCGGGCTACCAGGCTGGCTGAAGGTGCGGTTCATCGGCGCAACCGAGCCCGGCGCCGTGTTGGTCGAAGGCGGCGCGGAGAACGTCCGCGAGCCGCGCGAGCCGCCGCCGCCAACGCGGGCGTCGGCCGCCGAAACGGTCATCATCACGGGCAGCGCCAGCGCCATCGCGACGGCGATCGCCCGAACAATTCCACGCGTGCGTTGCGAGAAATTCATGTTGGTTTCCTCAAAGGATTCCCCGGCATGGGGAAACGCCCCTAAGATGGGCAGGGCCGGTTAAAAGTGAAGCGGGAAACCGGAACCGCGGCTGCGGCCCTCGGTCGCGGAGATGTGACACTATGGTCCTTGTGGCTGCGACGGCGCGTCCTAACCCGAGATGCGGCCGAGGTTCAACCGGAACAGCACCCGCCCGCCACCTCCCCGGAACAGGTGAATCCGCAACGCGCATCACCGCGCGGCTAATTCGCCGTCATGGTTTCCTTCACCGCGGCGACCAGCTGCGTCAACGTGAAGGGCTTCGGCAGGAACGCGAACTGCTGGTTCTCCGGCAGGCTCTTCTCGAACGCGTCCTCGGCGTAGCCTGAGACGAAGATGATCTTCAGCTCCGCGTTGCGGCTGCGCATTTCCTTCAGCAGCGTCGGGCCGTCCATCTCCGGCATCACGACGTCGGAGACGACGAGATCGACGGCGCCGTTCTTCTCCTCGAACGCCTCCAGCGCCTCGACGCCGTTCGCCGCCTCGATCACGCTGTAGCCGCGCGAACGCAGGCCGCGCGCATTGAGCGAGCGCAGGCCATCCTCGTCCTCCACCAGCAGGATGGTGCCCTGCCCGGTGAGATCGGGCTTCGGCTTGGCGGCTTCCACGGCGGGTTCCTTGGCCGCGCCGTTGCCGGCCTGGGCCTCCGGTGCGACCTCCTGCTCCTGGCGATGCCGCGGCAGATAGATGCGGAACGTGGTGCCGCCGCCCGGCACGGAATCGACATAGACGAAGCCGCCGGTCTGCTTGACGATGCCGTAGACCGTGGACAGGCCGAGACCGGTCCCCTTGCCGACGTCCTTGGTCGAGAAGAACGGCTCGAAGATCTTGTCGATGATCTCGGCCGGAATGCCGGTGCCGGTGTCGGCGATCTCGATCTTCACATAGTCCGCCGCCGGCATGCCCTTGTTGGCGAGCTGGGCGGCTTCCTCGGTCGGCACATTGGCGGTGCGGATGATCAGCTTACCGCCGTCGGGCATCGCATCGCGCGCGTTGACCGCGAGATTGACCACCACCTGCTCGAATTGCGAGACGTCGACCTTCACCGGCCACAGGTCGCGGCCATGCACGAGGTCGAGCTTGACCTTCTCGCCGATCAGCCGGCGCAGCAGCATGGTGAGGTCGCTCAATGCATCGCCGAGATCGAGCACCTGCGGCCGCAGCGTCTGGCGGCGCGAGAATGCAAGCAGCTGCCGCACCAGCGTCGCGGCGCGGGTGGCGTTCTGCTTGATCTGCATGATGTCCTGGAACGACGGGTCGGTCGGCTTGTGCGCGTTCAGCAGGAAGTCGTTGGCCATCATGATGGCCGACAGCACGTTGTTGAAGTCGTGCGCGATGCCGCCGGCGAGCTGGCCGACCATCTCCATCTTCTGCGACTGGTTGATCTGGTTTTCCAGCGCGCGCCGCTCGGTGATCTCGAGCATGTAGACGATCGCGGTCTCGGCGTCGCGCTCGTCCTTCTCGACGGTGGTGACGAAGAACTGGGCAAAGCGCTCCTTGGGCCCGTCGAGCATCACCTCGACCGGCGCGATGTCGCCCTGGCCCTCGGCCGCCTGGTTGATCGCGGCGATCAAGAGGCCGCGGTCGCGCGGATTGACGGCGCGGAAGATCGACTTGGCGGCGCCGCCGTCGCCGTTCAGGCCCTGCGCCAGCTTGGCATAGCGCGCATTGGCGCCGACCACATTGCCGCCGCGATCGACGGTCGCGATCGCCATCGGCGTATGGTCGAAGAAGCGCATGAAGCGCACCTCGGCGGCGCGCTCCGGATCGGAATGCTCGTCGCGGGCGCGGCTGATCACCAGCGTGCGCGAGGCGCCCGCCGCGCCGTCGGCGCCGAAGGCGAGCTTGTGATAGAGCCGCACCGGCACGGTCTTGCCGCCGCGCATCCGCAGGTCGATGTCGAACACCTCGGTCTTGACCTCGCCCGGCACCGCCGCAATCGAGGTCAACAGCGCCGCGCCGTCGCCCGAGACGATGTCGGTCAGTTTCAGGCCGCCCGAGCCGATCTCGGCCAGATCGTAGTCCAGCCAGTTGGCCAGCGTGGCGTTGACATAGGCGATCTCGCCGGCCGGATTGACCGAGAAGAAGCCGCATGGCGCGTGATCGAGATATTCGATCGCGTGCCGCAGCTCCTGGAACACGTCTTCCTGGCGCTCGCGGTCGCGGGTGACGTCGGCGATCGACCAAACCGCGTATTTCGCATCGCGCTTGCCCTCGCCGAGCGGGCGTACCCGCAGGCGCAGCCAGCGACCCTGCCCGGCCTCGTGGCCGGCGACGCGGACCTCCTCCTGCTGGCGCTTGCCCTCGCGGGCCGCCTTCAAAAGGCGGAACACGGCCTCGGAGACGTCGGGGTTGCCGATGAAGACGCGCTCGACCGGACGGACGTCCTGCGGCCCGGCCGCGCCGGTCAGCGTGAGATAGGCGGCGTTGGAATAGACCACGTGGCCGCGGGAGTCGGTGACGACGAGCCCTTCCTGGGCCTGGTCGGCGATCCGCGCCATCACCGGATCATCGGTGGCGCGGTCGGAGAAGCGGATGATGCCGGCGGCAAGGGCGAACAGGTTGAACAGCCCGACGGTGGCGAGCAGCGCCAGCACGCCGAGGATATAGGGCTGCGCCTCGGTGCGGCCGATGGTCATCAGCCAGACCGCCACCGCGACGATGCCGGCGGCGATCAGGACCACCAGCAGGATGCTGCCGTTCCGCCGCGCTGGCCCGTGGGCCACGAACGGCTCGGTCACGGAAGGATCGTTGCTATCGGCGGTCATCTGGAGAGACATGGCTCGTCTGCATCACGAAGGCGACCGGCCGGCCACCTCACCCCTGAGTGCCTGAATCGGACCCGAAAACGCAAGTCCATCAGGCGGCAATTTCGCAAGCTACGCGCATTTCAAGCGGGTTTTCCGCCCCTTACTGACGCAGGCCGGACAGGCCGCGCCTCAGCCGCATCACGTAGCCGATGATTTCGGCAACCGCGTGATAGTGCTCGACCGGGATCTCCCGGTCGATCTCGACCGTCGCATAGAGCGCCCGGGCCAGCGGCACGTTCTCCACGATCGGAATGTCGTGCTCCTTGGCGATCTCGCGGATCTTGAAGGCGATGATGTCGACGCCCTTGGCGACACAGATCGGCGCCGACATGCTGCGGTCGTAGGCCAGCGCCACCGAATAGTGGGTCGGGTTGGTGATGATCACCGAGGCCTTCGGAACCTGGGCCATCATGCGCTTCTTGGCGCGCTGGACCCGCAATTGCTTGATCCTGCCCTTGACGTGCGGGTCGCCTTCCGACTGCTTGAACTCCTCCTTCATCTCCTGCAGCGACATCTTGTGACGCTCGTACCAGGTCCGGTACTGGAAGAAGTAGTCGGCGATCGCAACCGCAGCGAGGATGGCCACCACCGCCGCCAACAGGTGCACCGTCATGCCGGTGATGGCGGGCAGCAGCTCGGCCGGATCGACCCGCAGGAAGGATTCCATCCGCATCCGATCGGGCCACAACACCGCGACCATCACGGCGCCGAGCGCAATCAGCTTGAACAAGCCTTTCAGGAAATTCGCCACCGCCTGCTTGCCGAACAGCCGCTTGAAGCCGGCAGCCGGCGAGATCTTGGAGAATTTCGGCTTGAGCTGCTCGCCCGACCACACCAGCTGATGCTGCACCATGTTGCCCGCGATCGCGGCCAGGGCCAGCAACAAGAACGGCACGCCGATCGCGGCGACCACCGCGTAGCCGAGCGACTGTGTCAGCGCCAGCAGGCCGGCGCCGTCGGTGCGGATCATCCATGAATTGGCGATCAGGTTGCGCAGCGGCATCAAGATGCCGCTGCCGATCGAGCCCGAGAAGGTCGACAGCACCAAGGTGCCGCCGGCGATCACGAACCAGGTGTTGACCTCCTGGCTCTTGACGACGTCACCTTTCTCGAGGGCTTCATCGAGACGTTTTTGCGTAGGGTCTTCTGTTTTGTCTTCGGTATCGTCCGCCACTTCTTCTCCCCCTAGTTCATCGGAGCGAGCTGGCGCATGACGCCGAGGAAATAGTCGAGATAGGTGTTCATCATCGCGGCGAGCACGACGCCGAAGATCAGGAACCCGACCATGATCGAGAGCGGTACGCCGACGAAATAGACCTGCATCTGCGGCATCAGCCGCGCCAGCACGCCAAGCCCGATGTTGAAGACCAGGCCGAACACCAAGAACGGCGCGGACAGCTGCAGGCCGATCTTGAAGGCGGCGGAGAAGGCCGAGGTCGCAAGCGCGGCGACATCGCCGGTCGGCATGATCTCGCCCGGCGAGAAGATGCGGTAGCTCTCGCTCAGCGCCGCAATGACGAGATAGTGGCTGTCGGTCGCAAACAGCAGCGTGAGGCCGAGGATGGTGAGGAAGTTGCCGATGATCTGGCCCTGCTGCCCCTGGGTCGGATCGACAGCGGTGACGAAGCCGAGGCCGAGCTGCTGCGCGATCACGGAGCCCGCGACGTTGAGCGCCGACAGCGTCACCCGCGCGGTCGCGCCGAGCACGATGCCGATGATGAGCTCATGCACCATCAGGACGCCGAGCGAGGAGATCGACGTCAGGTCGACATGATAGGCGTTGCGATGCAGGGGAAGGATGATCAGCGTCAGCAACAGCGCGATCGACAGCTTGACGCGCGCCGGGATGTTGCTCTCGCCGAAACCGGGCAGCAGCATCACCATCGCGCCCACGCGCGCGAAGACCAGCACGAAGATCGCGGCCAGCGCCGGCAGCAGGGAGACATCGATGCGCATGACCGCGGCATTAGTGCATCAACCGCCGATGATTCGCGATGAAATCCGCATCATGTGGCTGGAGAGCGAGTCCGCCATGAACGGCAGCGCCAGCAGCAATGTGACGAAGATCGCGAGAATCTTCGGCACGAAAATCAGGGTCTGTTCCTGGATCTGCGTCAGCGCCTGGAACAGCGACACCACGACGCCGACCACGAGGCCGACCACCATCAGGGGCGACGACACCACCACGATGGTCCAGATCGCATCGCGCGCCACGTCGAGGGTTTCGGGGCCGGTCATTGTTGAGTTCTCGCTGTCAGTTGTTTGCACCGTCGTTCCGGGGTGATGCAACGCATCGAACCCGGAACCTCGAGATATTTGATGTGCAATTGCACATCTGAGGCTCGATGCTGCGCATCGCCCCGGGATGGCGTCGCAAGCGACGTCAGATCGGCATCTTCATGATGTCTTCATAGGCCTGGATCACGCGGTCGCGCACCGAGACCAGCGTCGACACCGCAACGTCGGTGTCGGCGACCGCCGTCACCACGTCCATCACGTTCGCCTTGCCCGAGGCCATCGCCATGGTCTGCGCGTCGGACTTCTTGCCCGCCTCCAGCACGCTGCCGACGGAGTCCTTCAGCAGCGCGCTGAAGGATGGGCCGGCGACGGCCTGCCCGGCCTTCTCGGCGCCGCCGCGCTCCATCATCTTGGCGAGGTTGGCGTAGGCGTTGGCGGCGACGGTCGGTGTAGCCATGATTTACGTTCCCTGTTCTTGTTGCGTCAGGACTTGAGGATGTCGAGCGTGCGCTGGATCATCCGCCGCGTCGCGCTGATAATGTTGAGGTTGGCCTCGTAGGAGCGCTGGGCATCGCGCATGTCGGTCATTTCGACCATCGCATTGACGTTCGGATATTTGACGTTGCCCGAGGCGTCCGCCGCCGGATTGCCCGGCTCGTGCTTGACACGGAACGAAGACTGGTCGGGGCGGATCCGGCCCAGCGCCACGACCTGGGCGTCGAGCGTACGATCGAGCGTCGAGGAAAAGGTCGGCACCTTGCGGCGGTAGGGGTCGCCGCCCGCGGTCTGCGCCGTCGAATCGGCATTGGCGATATTTTCCGAGATCACCCGCATGCGCCCCGCTTGCGCCCGCAGGCCTGAGGTCGCGATGCTCATCGAGCGGGCGAAATCGCTTGTTCCATCTGCCATGGGATCCTCCTGCCGCCGTCAGGCTTTTGCTGGTTGGGGCATGATCTCCGCGCAAACGCATTCCGCGTTTGTCGCGACGGAAAACCGCCTCACACTTTTCCGGGTCATGCCCTAGCCCTTGCCGATCGCGGTTTTCAGGAGATGCAGGCTGCGGCTGTAGAGTGAGGTGACGGCCGCATAGTCCATCTGGTTGGCCGACACTTTCAGCATCTGCTCCTCGAGATTGACCGCGTTGCCGGCCGGGCGAGTCTGGAACCCGCTCTTGCCGCGATCGTTGTCGAAGCTGTCGGGCGCCCCGGACGCCGCCATGTGGGTGGTGCTGGTCTGCATCATCGGCAGCGTCCCCACGCCGCTACCGACCGTCGCGCCGGTCCGGTCGAACTTCGGCTCGACCAGGTCGCGCGGCCGGAAGCTCGGCGTGTCGGAATTGGAAATGTTCTCGGCGAGCACCCGCTGGCGCTCCTGGTGCCACTGCATCTTGGTGCGCAACGCCGACAGGATCGGGAGATCGTTCATGGCCATCGCCGCGGCTCCGTTAACCTCTGGGCTCTTCCGAGGTAGGCAGAATTTGCCCGGTGTATGGTTAACAGGTGGTTAAAATGCCGGACGGATCCGTGGAGAACGCCGCAACTGCAGCCTGCGAGCGCATTTTCGCCACGAATGCTGCGTTAACCAGCACAAACCAAGACAGTGTGGGGCACTGAGAAGTCGTTTTGGGACAAGCGATTCTTGGTTTATTAATAGAACAGTGGGCTGCAAGCCGCTGGGAATTAAGAAATAAGGCGAATCTCGGGCGCGATTCGCTGCGCAAACCGCACCTGTCAATCCGCGCCCGTTGATGGCGAAAGCTGAGGAAGGCCAAGATGGCCGGGGACTCCAATATGCAGGTCATTACATTCGTCTTGGCATTCGTTGTCGTGCTGGCGCTGATCGGCGTGACCGCATGGCTCGTCCGCCGCTTCGCCGGAAACCGCCTCGGGGCCAACGCCAACCGAGGACGCATGCCGCGCCTGGCGGTGATCGACGCTGCCGCCGTCGACGGGCGGCGCCGCCTGGTGCTGGTCCGCCGCGACAACATCGAGCATCTCCTGATGATCGGCGGCCCCACCGATATCGTCGTCGAGCCGAATATCGTCCGCGCGATGCCCGCGCGCGATCAAATGTCGACCCGCCCCGCGGTCGCAGCCGATGCCGCGCCGCCGCGCGTGGCGCCGCTTCCGGATGCAGCGTGGAACGAGAGCGAAGCCGCCCGCTCCGACAATTTCGAGCTTCCTGAGCCGGAGCTGCCGCCGCGTCAGGCGCGGCCCTCCTTCGCCGACGAGCTGCGCCGGCCCCCGCCGCCGCTCGCCGAGCGTCGCAGCGATCCGCTCGCGGGCTTCACGCCCGAACGCGGCGAGCCGCGGCCCGATCCGATGCCGCCGCGCCTGCCGCCGCGCTCCGAGCCGGTGGTCCCGCGTCCGCCGCGCGCCGCCGAGCCGCCGAAGGCGCCGCCGCCGCTGCGCACAACCGAGCGCGCCGTGACGCCGCCGCCACCGCCTCCCCAGGC